>NZ_CAXQBR010000107.1 GCF_964222135.1 Euzebya sp. | reverse complement strand
CGGCGCGCCGCCGCCGACCCCGCCGGGCTGCCGCCCCCCCGCCGCGCGCACGTCGCCCCGCACGCCGGCGTGCTGGCCGGGCTGCTGCCCGACCGCGAGCCGACGATCCGCCGGATCGCCGAGGTCGACCAGCGCCACCGGATCGGGCGCCGCCCCGCTGCCCAGCAGCCGGGTGCGCAGCGGCTCGCCGTGGCGGACCTCGAGCACCGCGACGCCGTCGCGGTCCGCGGTCCCGAGGACCGCCGGCGCGGGCGCGGCCGCGGCCACCGCGGCGTGCGCGGCGACGAGTCGGCCGAGGGTGTGCGGCCGGACGACCTTCAGGTAGCAGAGGTCGGCCGCGCCGGGACCGGTGCTGCGGACCTGCAGCACGGCACGACGAGACGCGCGGTACGCCCGCGGGCGCACCTCCACCGGTCCCGCCTCGATCCCGAGGTCGGCGAGCACGGCCCGCGCGGGGCCGGGGTGCGCTGCGGCGGCGAGCCCCGGCAGGTGCGGGTCGAACGGGTAGCGCCACACCGCCACCTGCACCGTCCCGTCCCCGACCAGCGCGGTGCCCGGCGGCGGGGGCGTCCGCCCGTGCTCGGCGACGACGGTCTGGACGCGCGGCCAGCCCGCGACCCAGCGCCCCTCCACCGCGTAGCGGACCACGATCCGCCGGCCGCGCTCGTGGCGGACCTGCGTCGGCCGGACCGACTCGACATCGCCCGCGCCGTCGAGCGCCGCCGCGACGACCGCCGCGGCCGCCTCGGCGTCGAGGAGGTCGGCCATCGCCGGCAGAGCGGGGTCCGTGGGCAGGGCCGAGCGCATGCCGACATCATCGTGCGCGGCGATGAACCCCCCGTGAGCCGTGGATGAGAACCCTCTCATGTGCGCCGTCGCGCGCGGCGGTCCGGCGCGGCGGTGCGAGGCTGGCGCCATGCGCACCGACGTCACGCGGCGGATCAGGGTCGCGATGTCGAGCCTGCGGGTCAGCCTGCTGGTCTGGGTCATCGCGATCCTCGCCCTGACGGTCCTGGCGACCGTCATCGCGATCAGGGCCGTGCTGCTCGAGCGCACCGACGCGCGCAGCGAGCAGGAGATGGCCCAGGAGGTCGAGGAGCTGCGGGCGCTCGCCGCCGGCAACGACCCGCAGACCGGCGCCGCGTTCGGCGGGGACGCCGAACGGGTCCTCGAGGTGTTCTTCGACCGCAACATCCCGCTCCGGCACGAGGTGATGTTCGGCTTCGTCGGCGACCGTCTGGTCCGCGCCAGCGGTGAGGACCGCCACGTGGCCCTGGCCCACGACGACGGTCTGCAGCAGCTCTGGACGGCATCGTCGTCGACCACCCGCGCGGCGGTCGACACGGCGGAGGGGCCGCTCGACTACGTGGCCGTGCCGCTGCGGGACGCCGACGGCGCCAGGGCCGGCACGTTCGTCGTCGGGGTGTTCGCCGAGGCCGCCCGCAGCGCGGTCGACGACATCGCCGGGACCGCGTGGCTCGTCGGCGGACTGGCCCTGCTGAGCGGCACGGCGCTGGCGATCGGGCTGTCGGGGCGCGTCCTCGGCCCCGTCCGGCTGCTGAGCGACACCGCGCAGCACATCAGCGAGCGGGACCTGTCGTCGCGGATCCCCGTGGAGGGCGACGACGAGCTCGCCCAGCTCACCCGGGTCGTCAACGGGATGCTCGACCGCCTCGAGGACGCCTTCGCCGAGCAGCGCCAGTTCCTCGACGACACGGGCCACGAGCTCCGCACGCCGCTGACGATCATCCGCGGGCACCTCGAGGTCACCGCCGCGACGCCGGAGGAGTGGCCGGCGGTCCGCGAGCTCGTGCTCGACGAGGTCGCCCGGATGCAGCGGATCGTCGAGGACCTGGTCCTCCTCGCCAAGGCGGCCCGCCCGGACTTCCTGCGGCTCGGCGCCGTCGACGTCGCGACGCTGACCCGCGAGGTGCAGGCGAAGTCCCGGGCGCTCGCCGGCGACGTGCGCTGGCTGGACGGCCCGGTCGCCGACGTGGAGGCGGTGGCCGACCGGCAGCGCCTCACCCAGGCCGCCGTCCAGCTCGCCCAGAACGCGGCGACGCACTGCCCCGCCGGCACAGCGGTGACGATCGGGTCAGACGCCGACGACGACGAGGTCCGCCTGTGGGTCGCCGACGACGGGCCGGGGATCCCGGCTGCGGACCAGGAGCGCATCTTCGACCGATTCGACCGCGGTGGCGCTCGCCGCTCGGACGTCGACGGCAGCGGCCTCGGCCTGGCGATCGTCCGCGCCGTCGCGGTGGCGCACGGCGGCCGCGTCGACCTGGACTCCCGCCCGGGGGAGGGGTCGCGGTTCACGATCGCCCTGCCCCGCACCACCGACCGACCGGAGACGCCGTGAACCGCATCCTGATCGTCGAGGACGAGCCCCGCATCGCCGCGTTCATCGAGAAGGGCCTGCGCGCGAAGGGCTTCGCGACCACGGCAGTGGGCGACGGGCAGACCGCGCTGGCGCACCTGCGGCGCGGCGGGCACGACCTGGTGGTCCTCGACCTGGGGCTGCCGGACACCGACGGCATCGCCGTGCTGGAGGAGCTGCGCGGCGTCGGCGACGGCGTGCCGGTGCTGGTCCTCACCGCCCGCGACGACGTCGGCGACACCGTCGGCGCGCTCGAGTCCGGCGCCGACGACTACATGACCAAGCCGTTCGCGTTCGACGAGCTGGTCGCCCGCATCCGCCTGCGCCTGCGCCGCGGCGGCGCGGGCGAACCGGAGGTGGTCCTGCGCCGCGGCCGCGTCTCGCTCGACCTGCAGACGCGCCGCGTGCGCCTGGGCGAGCGGGAGGTGGAGCTCACGGCCCGCGAGATCGCGCTCCTCGAGCTGTTCATGCGCCACGCGGGCCAGGTCCTCAGCCGCGAGCAGATCCTCAACCGCATCTGGGGCTACGACCACGACCCCGCATCGAACGTCGTCGACGTGTACGTCGGCTACCTGCGGCGCAAGCTCGCCGCGGACGTCATCGAGACCGTCCGCGGCATGGGCTACCGGTTCACCGACGAGCCCTGACCTCAGACCTCCGCGCCGCGGAGGATCGCCGCCGCCTCCCCCGCGCCCCCGTCGGCCTCCACGACCGCCGTCACCGCGCGGCGCCACCGCTCCCGGCGCTCCGCGGGGGGCACCGCCGCCAGCGCGGCGCGGACGTCCGCGTCGGCGCGCACCCGCGACAGGGTCGTCGACGCCTCCCCCCAGCGGTCGTCGACCAGCGGATCGAGGTGCTCGCGCAGCCGCCGGGTCAGCGCCGGCGCGCCGGTGGCCAGGGCGATCAGCGCGTCGCCCCGGCGGATCGTGGCCGGCGTGGCGACGTCCCCCCGCCCGTCCGCGCGCAGGCACCAGATGCCCCGTGCCGCCGCGTCCGCGCCGACGCGGCCGTCCACCTCGGGCACGCCGGTCGCCGCGACCACCAGGCGGGGTGCGGGGTCGGCGAGGTCGGCGGTGGCGTAGGCGCGGCGGTGCACGACGTGCGCGTCGGCGAGGTCCGGGTGGACGTCCGGTGCGACGACGGTCAGGTGCGCGCCCGCGTCGAGCAGCGGCCGCGCCTTCGCGGCGGCCACCGGGCCGGCGCCGACGCACAGCACCGGCTGGTCGGCCACCTCGAGCAGGAGCGGCACCCGCACGGGTCAGCGGGAGTCGTCGAGGACGTGGGGGGTGACCCCTGCGCGCACGTGGGCGGACACCTGCCGGCGCTGCTCGTAGTAGGCGAGGATCTGCAGCTCGATCGACAGGTCGACCTTGCGGAGGGAGATGCCCGGGGGCACCTGGATGACCGCGGGCGCGAAGTTCAGGATCGAGGTGATGCCCGCGCCGACGAGCCGGTCGGTCACGTCCTGGGCGACGCCGCCCGGGATCGCGAGGATCGCGATGGCGATGTCCTCGGCCTTGATGATCTGCTCGACCTCGTCCATCGGCTGGACCTCGAGGCCCGCGACCGCCAGGCCGTGCTTGGACTCGGCCGCGTCGACGATGGCGGCGATCCGGAAGCCGCGGTCGGCGAACCCGCCGTAGTTCGCGAGGGCCCGGCCGAGGTTCCCCGCGCCCACCAGGATCGTGGCCCAGTCCTGGGTCAACCCGAGCTCGCGGGAGATCTGGGTGATCAGGTAGTCGACGTCGTAGCCGACGCCCCGGGTGCCGTAGGACCCGAGGTAGGACAGGTCCTTGCGGATCTTCGCCGAGTTGACCCCCGACGCCCGGGCCAGCTCCTCAGACGACACGGTGGTGGTCCCGGATTCGGCGATGTCGACCAGGCCCCGCAGGTAGACGGGGAGGCGGGCGACGGACGCCTCGGGGATCTGCCGTGACCTCACACGGCGACTGTATCGCCGACGGCGTGCGAGCCGGGAATCGCCGGCCCGCGGACCTAGTCCAGGGCCAGGCGGAGGGTGGTCTCGTCGACGACGAACTCGGCGACCTCGCGCCCGTCCACCGCGACCACGGGGACGCGGACGGTGTAGGCGTCGACGAGCGCCGGGTCGGTGTCGATGTCGACGACCTCGACGACGTGGCCGTCACCGGCGACGCGGGCGACGACGGCCTCGGCCTCCTCGCACAGGTGGCAGCCGCGCCGGGAGTAGACGGTGATCGTGCTCACGCGGTGACGGGGCTCCGCTCCGGCTGGCGCGCGGGTGCGGTCACGGTGCGGAACCCGAGGTACATCAACCCGACCCCCGCCGCGGACATCACGGGGAAGAGGTAGTCGACGTCCGAGCCGATGACGCTCGACCCGGCGGCCGCGACGCTGGTCCCCACCGCGATCAGCAGCAACGCCCAGCGGCGCATCTTGAACGCCGACCAGGCGGATCCGAGCACCACGATCGCGAACGTGTACGTCATCGGCCGCAGCAGCGCGTAGGCCGTCGAGTCGCCCAGCACCTCCGCGCCGGCCGGAACGCCGCTGGTCGCGGCCAGCACCGACTGGTCGTACGAGGCGGTCACCGTGAACACGACGTTCCACGCCACGGCCAAGCCCGCGAGGGTCCAGTAGAGCACCGAGCGGCGACGGTCCAGGAGGTGGAGCTGGCCGATCGCGAGCATCGGCACGTTCAGGAGGGCGCCGGCCAGCCAGTAGACGCCGAAGGTCGGGGCGCTCCACCCCGCCGTGATGCCGATCAGGACCGCGACGTGGCCGACGCCGAAGAGCGCGAGGGAGATCGCCCAGGCCAGGGCGTGATCGCGGCGGCGGTCCAGCCACTGGCGTCCGAGCTGGGCTGCGAAGGCCCACGCGATGGCGACGGCGAGGACCGGGAAGATCGGGTTCATGCTCGACCGGCAGGGTACCGGTCGGCGTCGTCCGGGTCAGATCCCGGGTGTGCCGCGGGGGTCAGGCGGACCGCAGGAGGCGCCGCCGGACCTTTCCGGTCGGCAGCGTCGGCAGCTCCTCGACGAACTCGATCGACTCGGGCCGCTTGAACCGAGCCACCTGGGTGCCGGTGTGGGCGATCAGCTCGTCGGCGGTGACCTCCGACCCCGGGGTGGCCACCACGAACGCCTTGACCGCCTCGCCGGTGTAGGGGTGCGGGACCCCGATCACGGCAGCGGCGTCGACGGCCGGGTGGCTCATCAGCGCGGCCTCCACCTCGACGGGGTAGACGTTGAAGCCGCTCACGATGATCAGGTCCTTCAGGCGGTCGACCAGGACCAGCCGGTCACCGTCGAGGTACCCGACGTCACCGGTCTCGAGCCACCCGTCGACGAGCGCCTCGGCGGTCGCGTCCGGGTGCTCCCAGTAGCCGCTGAACACGTTCTCGCCGCGGACCAGCACCCTCCCGGGCTCCCCCGGCTCCACCTCGTCGAGTCCGCTCGCCCCCTCGGCGATGCGCACCTCGACGCCGTCGAGGGGCACGCCGACGCTGCCGGGCACGGCCTCGGGCAGCGCGGCGCTCGACGTGACGACCGGTCCGGCCTCCACCAGGCCGTAGCCCTCCCGCACGTCGAGGTCCAGCTCCTCGCGGCAGCGCCGCAGGACCCGCGGTGGCAGCGCCGCGGCCCCGGAGGTCGCCAGCCGGACCGACGACAGGTCGATCTGGTCGGCGCCCGGGGTGTTCAACCACGCGACGTACATGGGCGGCGCACCCACGACGACCGTCACCCCGCGGGCGGCGATCAGGTCGAGGGTCGTGGTCGGCTCGAACCGCTCGACGAGCTCGAGCGTCGCGCCCTGCGACAGGGTCGGCCCCATCGCCACGTTGAGGGCGTAGATGTGGAACAGCGGGAGCGGGCACAGGACCACGTCGTCGGCGTCCACGCCCCCGCCGCTCGCCTGCAGCTGGCGCTGGTTGGCGAGCAGCTGGCCGTGGGTCAGCATCGCGCCCTTCGGCGCCCCGGTCGTCCCGCTGGTGTAGGCCAGCAGCGCCAGGTCGTCGGCGCCCACCTCGACCGGATCGGGTCGGCGACCCTCGGCGTCCTGGACCGCCGCCGCCCAGGACGTCATGCCCGGCCCCGGGTCCCGTTGGGTGGAGTCGGCGACGAACACCGCCTCGAGCGCCGGCAGGGTGCCCCGCAGCGACTCGATCGTCGACGTGTACGCCCGACCGACCACGATCGCGCGGGCGCGGCAGTCGGTCAGCTGGTGGGCCACCTCGGGTGCGGTCTGGGGGGTGCCGAGCGGCACCGCCACCGCCCCGATGCGCAGCGCGGCGTGGTAGGCCACCACGAACGTGATGCGGTTGCCGAGCACGACGGCGACCCGGTCGCCGGCCTCGACCCCCGCCTGCTGCAGCACCCACGCCGCGGCGTCCACCCGGGCGTCGAGGGCCCGGTAGGTGACCGACTGCTCGCCGGCCCGCACGGCGACGCGGTCGCCGGAGGCCTCGGCGCTGCGGGTGAGGGTGCGGGACAGGTCCATCTGGTCGGTCGGCCTCCGAGTGTCCATCCGCTCGTCACCACACGGCGATCTGCGCGTGGCCCGGACGAGCGTATCGGACACCTGCCGTGGATACGCTGGCCGGGCCATGGCATCTGCCGCCAGCCCCGCAGGCCCGACGGTGCTCGCCGCGACGGGACCGCTGTTCATGACGTCGCTCGACTACGTCATGGAGTCGATCGCCGATGCGGGCTTCTCCGGCGTCGAGGTGATGGTCGGCCAGAACGCCGACACCCAGGACCCCGAGCGGATCCTGACCGCGGCGTCCCAGGCGGGCCTGTCCGTGCCGGCGGTCCACGGCCCCTTCCTGCTGCTGCTGCGCAACGTGTTCGGCACGTCGTTCGCGTCGAAGGCGACCTCGTCGATGGAGCTGGCCGCCGAGGTCGGCGCGCAGGTGATGGTCGCCCACGCGCCGTTCCGGTGGGAGTGGCGGGCGCGCCGCTGGCTGGCGGAGGAGCTGCCTGCGGTGGCGGCCGAGACCGGGGTGATCTTCGGGATGGAGAACCTGTACCCCGTCGGCGGCCGCGCGTTCTCGAGCGTCATCACGATCGAGGAGATGGACGCCTACGACCACCTGGTGATGGACACCAGCCACTGCGCGGTCGCCGGGATCGACCTGTTCGACATGTGGCGGGCCCTGTCGCACAAGATCGTCCACCTCCACGTGGCCGACAACTTCGGGAACGGCAAGGACTCCCACGCCCCGATCGGCAGCGGGACGCTGCCCCTCGGCCCGTTCCTCGCGGAGGTCGGCGCGTCGGGCTGGACCGGCACGATCACCCTCGAGCTCGACTGCCGCGCCTACCTCGAGACCCGCGACTCGCTGGTGCAGTTCCTGGCCCGCGAGCGCGTCAAGGCCGAGAACGCCCTCGCCGGGCACCTCACGTCCGCCTGACCGCCGGCCCGACCAGCACGCCGGGGTTCAGGCAGCCGCGCGGGTCGACGGCGGCCTTGGCCGCGGACAGCGCCGCCGCGAACGGCTCGGGTCGCTGCGCGTCGTACCACGGCCGGTGGTCGCGGCCCACGGCGTGGTGGTGGGTGATCGTCCCGCCGGCGGCCATGATCGCCTCGGCCGCCGCGGCCTTGATCTCACCCCACTGCGCCGCCCGGGCCGCCGGACGCCCCGGGGCGATCACCGTCAGGTACGGGGCGGCGCCGTCGGGGTAGGCGTGGGTGATCCGGCAGGTGACGATCCCGTCGCCGCACACCTCCGCCACGGCGGCCTGCGTGGCGGCGCGGACGTCGGCGATGAACCCGACGAGGCGGTCGTGCGTCATCGCGGTCTCGAACGTCTCGACCACCATCCCCGCGTCGACCATCACGTCGCGCAGGTACGGGGCGCGCAGGAACGAGCGTCGCCAGGCCTGGTCGGCGTCAGCGTCGGCGTCGGCGCCGCCCGGGGCGGTGCGGTCCGGGGCGGGGCGGTTCGCAGCGGCGGGTTCCCCGCCGAGGTCGGCCAGCAGCGCGGTCATGGCGGCCATCCGCCCCTCCACCAGCGCCTGGACGTCCGCGCCGGCGATCGGCGGGGACTCCGCGCCCAGCACCAGCACGGACGTGCGCCCGTCACCGGCCCCGGCGAGGAGCGCCTCGACCGGGTCGAGGACCCGGCAGTTGCTCGGCTGCAGCCCGGTGCGGACCCGCGGCGCGAGCGCGCGGACCGCGTCGTCGAAGTCGGCGAAGCGGATCGCGGCCGACATCTTGGCGGCGGGACGCTCCTGCACCCTGACCCACGCCTCGGTGACCACGCCGAGGATCCCCTCGGAGCCGATGAGCAGCCGGTCGGGGCTGGGTCCCGCCCCGGACCCGGGCAGCCGTCGGGAGGCCCAGCGACCCGCCGGGGTGATGGCGGTGACCGACTCGACGAGGTCGTCGACGTGGACCGGACCGGTGGCGTAGTGCCCGGCTGCCCGCGTCGCGATCCAGCCGCCGAGCGTCGACAGCTCGAACGACTGGGGGAAGAACCGCATCGTCAGGCCGTGGGGTCGGAGCTGGGACTCGAGCCGCGGCCCGGACGCGCCGGCCTGGACCAGCGCCGCACCGCTCACGGGGTCGACGTCGGTCACGCGGTCCAGCCCGCGGAGCTGGAGGGTGACGACCGGGGCGTCCCCTGCGGGAGGGGTCACGCCACCCACGACCGACGTGCCGCCGCCGAAGGGGATGCAGGCCAGGCCCTCGTCGTGGCACCAGTCGAGCACCGCCGCGGCGGCGGCTTCGTCGCCGGGGCGGGCGACCAGGTCGGGCGTGCGCGCGACGCCGGTCTCCCGCAGCGCCACGGTGTCGGCGAACGAGCGGCCGACCGCGTGCAACCGGCGGACGGCGGCGTCGGCGGAGACCACGTCCGCGAGCGCGTCGGGGATGCGGATCCGGGGGGTGGGCGTGGGGGCAGGCGGCGGTGGCGGAGACGTCCACAGCGCGTCCTCGCCGAACCGGCCGGCCAGCAGCTCGCGGGTGCCGGCGACCTCCTCGGCGTCGGGGGCGTGGTCGACGAGCCCCCACCCGGTGGCGGCGCGTCGTCCCCCGTCTGGTGCAGCGGGCATCTGCTCGGGCACTGTAGGGGATGCCAGGTGACCGCTGGCCGAGTCGATCCGTGACCCATCCGTGACCGAGGAGTGACCGCTGTGCGCCGTGGGACGATGCTCACCCTCGCCGCGCTGATGATCGCGATCATCGCCGCGCTCGTGATCCAGTTGAGCACCGCCACCGGCTGAGGCGTCACGCGCCGCCCGCTCCCGCGTTGGGAGTGGTGATGGTGCGCGAAGCCACACGGCTGGACCGGCTGATCGAGGGCCGGGCCGTCGGTCCCGAGGACCTGACCGACGAGGTCGGTCGGCTGGCCGTGCTCGCGCGTCGGGTCGAGTCCCTCGCGCCGACTCCGGAGCGGATGGACCCCCCGCGCCGCCAAGCCGTGCGCGCCGATCTCGTCGCGGCGGCCCGCGCACGACGAGCAGCGGGTCACCGGTCCGCGGGCGGTACCCGTCGTGCACTCGACGTCTGGCGCGGCCTGGTCCGGGCCGGCCGCACCACCGCCGTCTCCGGGCTGGTGCTGGCCCTGATGTCCGGCGGCGCGCTGGCGATCGCCACGGACCTCGCGCTCCCCGGCCAGCCGCTCTACCCGCTCAAGCTGGTGGTCGAGGAGGCGACGACCGCGCTCGAGCCGAGTGGCGTCGCGCGCGGGGCCCAGCTCCTCGGCCAGGCCGCCGGACGGATCGAAGAGGCCGTGCGGGTCCTGGCCGTCGACCCGTCAGGCGGCGGCGCGGACCAGGCGGTGGCTGCGGAGCGGGCCGCGGTCGCGCTGGACCGCGCCGCGGAGCTGGCCGACGAGGGGGCCGAGGAGATCTTCACCACCTTCGCCCGCACCGCCGACCCCGCCGACCTCGAGCCGCTGCGGCGCTGGACGAGCCGGGTGACGCGCCAACTGGACCTCCTCCCGCTCGCGAGCGGGCGGGCGGCCGCCGCCGTCGAGCAGCTCCGCCGGGAGATCGCGGAGATCGTCGATCGGCTGGCCGCCCTCGTGCCGGCGTGCGACCCCTGCAGCGGCCTCCCCGGCGTCCCGCTGGACCTGCCCGACAGCGCGCCAGCCGCGATGGGGGCCGACGTGCCGCGCAGCGGTGGCGCGGGCGGTGCGGCGACGACGCCTCCGGCCCGATCCGTCGCGCCGAGCGGGCCGGGCGCTGACGTCGGCGGTGCCTCCCCGCCCGAGCCGGCACCCGCGGATGTGCCCGAGTCCGGCGAGGCTGATCCCGCGCCGAGCGGTTCCGAGGCCAGTCCAGACGCGCCACACGCACCGCCCGACGCCCCCACGGCGCCGGAGCCGCCGGCGCTCGACGGGGCGGTCCCGCTGCCCACCGAGCTCGGCAGCGCGCTCGATCCCGAGGGCGAGGCCGCCGAGGCGGTCCGCACGGCGGTGGGGGGTGCGGGGGCTGTCGTCGTCGAGCCACTCGTGGACGCCCTCGACGCCCTCGCGGGAGAGGCCCCGTCCGGGGAGGCCCAGCCCGCGGATGCGCTACCTCTGGAGGCGTCGGCGGGCGACGCGCTCGGCGGGAGGTAGGGCGCGGCGTGCCGGCGTCAGCCGGCCTCGTCCTCGTCGTCGAGGAGCTCGGTGATCGTCACCTCCGCGCGGGCGACCTGCTCCCGGCACCACGTGATCAGGACCTTGGCCCGCTCGACGTGCCCGCTGAGCTCGTCGACGTCCACCGACTCCGACTCGAGTGCGGTCAGGATCTGCTGCAGCTCGGCTTCCGCTGCCGCGTAGCTCTCGGGTTCGTCCGGTCCGGGTTCACCCGCCGCCGGTCGAGTCGTCTTCGCCATCGTCGTCGATCACCTCCGAGGTGATGGTGCCGCCCTTCGTCGTGGTGCGCAGCCGCGTGCCGGCGGGGACGGGCCCGGTGACCAGATCGCCGTCCGCCGTCGCGGTGACCGACCACCCGCGGGCGAGCAGGCGGGCCGGGTCGTAGGCGTCGATCAGCCCCGCGGTCACCGCCAGCCGGGAGGACGCGCGAGCGGTCGTCGCCCGAGCCCCGGTCCGCACCCGGCCCGCGGTGACGTCCAGGCGGGCGTGGTGGGCGTCGACGCAGCGCTGACCGGCGGCGCCGAGGCGGTGCGCGGCGCCGTCGAGCCGGCCGCTCGCCGCCCGCAGCACCAGCCGGGCGGACTGGGTCCGGCGTCCGGCGGGGGCGAGCCGGCCGCGCGCCCGGCCCCGGTGCGCGCTGGCCGACCGGGTGATGTCCTGCCCCCGCTGCGCGGTCGTCCCGACGGCGTCGAGCACCGCCTCCACGACCCCCTGGGCCAACGCGGTCGGCGTCTTGAACGCCCGTGCCGCGACCCGTTCGGTGACCGGCTCGTCGAGGTGGTGGCCGATGCCGGTCCACACCTGCAGCGCGGCGCCGGCGACGGCGCGGGCCACGTCGGGGTGGTCGAAGGTCGCGAGCTCGACCTCCGCCCCTCCCCCGCGGGTCACCAGCACCAGGTCGAGGTCGGTGCGCCGGCACAGCCGGGTGACCGCCGCGGTCAGCTCGGCCGGGGCGTGGACGCCCTGGACCGTCGAGGACACGAGCGTGACCCGGAACGGCAGGCCGGAGCGGGCGAGCTCGTCGGTCAGGTCGTGGAACGCCTGGCTGCCGCCCCGGGTCACCAGGCCGAGGCGCAGGGGCAGGCGCGGCAGCGGCCGGGCGGCGTTGGCGCTCAGCAGCCCCTCGGCGCGGAGGGCGTCGAGCAGCGCCCGTCGGGCCAGCGCCATCGCCCCGGCGGTGTGGGCGGGGTCGACGTCGTCGAGGGACAACGTCAGGCGACCCGCGGGGGCGTAGTAGTCCAGGTGGCCGCGGATGCGCACCTCGATGCCCTCCACCAGCGGCTGGCCGACCCGCGCCATGCGACGGTCGACGAGGCGGGCCTTGCCCGGGCTGAGGGTCACCGGCAGCCGGGCGACGACGCGACCGGCCGCGTCGGTCTCCACCAGCGACAGGAACGCGCTCCCGCGGGAGGTGCGGCTGACGTCCGCGACCTCTCCGCGCACCCAGAACGACGCCGCCATCCGCTCGGTGACGACGTGCGCGATCCGCGCGCCGATCTCGGCGACGGTCCAGGTCCGCTCGCTCACGTGGTGCCGGTCAGAAGAAGATCGACCGCCGGCCCATCAGGTTCCGGTAGATCATCTGCTGGATCGTGTCGCGGACCCGGTCGGTGATCTCGAAGACCAGCATCGGGTCGTCCGCCGCGTCCGGGCCGAGGTGCTCGGTGTGGATCGGCTCCCCGAACTCGATGACCCACTTCGACGGCAGCGGGATGATGCCGAGCGGGCCGAGCAGCGGGAACTGCCAGGTGATCGGGAAGTACGGGAAGCCGAGCAGCCGGGCGAGCGGCTTGAGGTTGGCGACGATCGGGTAGATCTCCTCCGAGCCGATCGTGGCGACGGGGACGATCGGGACGCCGGCGCGGATGGCGACCTCGACGAAGCCGCCCCGCCCGAAGCGCTGCAGCTTGTAGCGGTCCCGGTACGGCTTGCCGATGCCCTTGAACCCCTCGGGCCAGACGCCGACCAGCTCGCCGCCGGTCAGCAGGCTCACCGCGTCGTCGGTGTGCGCGAGCGTGTTCCCGGTCTTGCGTGCGAGGGGGCCGATGACCGGCACGCGGAGCGCGAGGTCGGCGGCGAGCTCGCGGACGTGGCGGTGGGCGGGGTGCTCGTCGTAGACCGCCAGCTTGGTCATCACCGCGTCGAAGGGGATCGCGCCGGCGTGGTTGGCCACCAGCAGGGCGCCCCCCTCGTCGGGCACGTGGCCGATCCCGACGGTCCGCACCCGCCACCAGCGCTGGTAGAGCGGGCGGCTGAGGGGGTGGATGACCTGCTCGGTCAGCTCTCGGTCGAAGCCGTAGTCGTCGACGACGAAGTCGCCGGTCAGCCGCCGGCGGACGAAGGCGAGCACCCCCCTGACGGCCCGCTCGAGGTCGTCGAGGGCCGCGTCGTCGAAGGTCGGGAGCTCCGGTGCGAGCGGCGTCGGCGGGGTCGGCTCGCTCCGCTCGGGCTGGCAGACCCGGCACATGCCGTTGGCGTCGAGGTACAGCCGGCAGGGGCTGCCGTCGGCGCGCGGTTCGCGGCAGCGCTCGCGCAGCTCGGCCTCGGCGGCGGAGATGCCGCGGCGGCGGTCGTCGAGGCTGATGACCTCCGCGTGGCGGTGATCGCTCATGACACCCTCCCCAGCACGTCGATGGCGGCGTCGCCGAGGCGGCGCTCGAGGGCGACGAGCGTCTCCGGTGCGACGACGGGGCTGATCCTGCCCGCGTCGATGAACTGCCGCAGCGCCTCGCGGGTGGAGTAGGTCGGCTCGATGCCGAACTCCGCGCGCATCCGGCTGATGTCGCCCACCCGCCCGAACTGCAGGAGGGGGAGCTGCTCGGCGGTGAAGTCCACGCCGCTGGCGGTCCGCAGGATGCCCGACAGGAGCCCGCCGAGCTGCGCGGGGAGGGGGAGGGTCGGCCGCCCCGCCATCCGCGCCGCCTGCGACAGGTAGACGATGCCCGGCCCGGCCACGTTGAAGATGCCCGGGTGGCTGCCCATCGCAGCGGCGTAGAGCACCTCGAGGGCGTCGTCGGTGTGGACCAGCTGCAGCCGTGGGTCGTAGCCGAAGACCGTCGGGATGACCGGGAGCGACAGGTACCGGGTGAGCGCCGTCTCGATCTCCGGGCCGATGAAGTTCGCGAACCGGAGGATCGTCAGGTCCACGTCGGGCCGGCGGCGACCGAACCCCCGCGCGTACGCCTCCACCTCGGTGATGTCCTGGGTGTAGCCGCTGCGCGGCAGCCGGCGGGGGGCGGCGTCCTCGCGGAACAGCGCGGGGTCCCGGTAGTGCGACCCGTAGACCGCCGTCGTGGACCGCAGGACCAGGGTGCGCACCCGGTGGGCCTTCTGGGCCGCGCCGAGCAGCTGCATCGTCCCGATGACGTTGAGCTCCTTCATGCGGCTGCGGCCGCCGACCGCACCCGGCTCCGCGGTGATCGCCATGTGGATGATCGTGTCGACCCGCGTGGACTCGATGACCTTCGCGACCAGCGGGTTGCGGAGGTCCGCCCGGACGAACTCGGTGCGGCGCAGCTCGTGGGAGGGCTGGGTCAGGTCGACGCCGCCCACGTACTCGACGCGCTCGTCGGCCTCCAGCCGGAGCGCGAGACGACCGGCGAGCGTGCCGGCGATGCCGGTGATCAGCACCCGCCGCCCGTGCCCGGTCTCCCCTCGCCCCTGGTCGCTCACGCTCGTCGGTCACCCCGCAGCATCGTGGTCACGTCCCTGAGCTGACGAGGTTACCGGCCGGTAGCACCCGGGGGGAAGCCCGGGTCGGCTGATCGGTCAGAGCACCTCGTCCACGCAGCCGTAGGTGACGGCCTCCTCGGCGTCGAGGATGAAGTCGCGCTCGAGGTCGGTGTGGATCTGCTCGACGGTCTGCCCGGTGTGGTGGGCGAACAGCTCCTCGATGCGACGGCGGGCGCGCCCCATCTCCCTGGCCTGGATCTCGACGTCCGTGGTCTGGCCGCCGATGCCCTGGACGTGCGGCTGGTGGAGCAGGATGCGCGCGTTCGGCAGCACCATCCGCTTGCCGGGCGCGCCGGCGGCGACGAGCAGGGCGGCGAAGGAGGCGGCCTGGCCGAGGCAGACCGTCTGCACGTCGGGCGCGATCTTCTGCATCGTGTCGTAGATCGCCAGGCCAGCCGTGACCGAGCCGCCGGGTGAGTTCACGTACAGCCGGATGTCGTCGCTCGGGCCCTTCGCGGCGAGGTGCAGCATCTGGCCGATGACCAGGTTGGCCACGTCGTCGGCACCTCGTGGCTCGGGGTCCCCGCCGAGCCGGGGGCGGGCGACCGCGTCCGGCTGCGCGCCCCGGTCGGGACCGACCGACCCCGGGACGCGCGGGTCGTCGCCGTGGAGGCGGACCGGCGGCTCGCCCTCGAGTGGTGGCCGGCGGGGCGGCCGGACGACCGCAGCGAGGTCGAGATCACCCTCCGGGCCGAGGGGACCGTCACCGCGGTCGAGGTCGTCGAGCGCGCGCCGTTCCACCTGTCCCTCGTCTGACGCCGGTGTCGCACCCCCCCGGCGAGGTGCCGCCGCACCGGGTCTTCGCGGCCCTCGGGGACCAGAGCCGGCTGGCCCTGGTCGCCCTGATGCTCGCCCGCGGGCCGGCGACGGCCACCGAGCTCGCCGCCCCGCTCGACATCACCCGCCAGGCCGTCGCGAAGCACCTGGGGGTGCTGGCCGAGGCGGCGCTCGTGACCTCACGGCGGGAGGGCCGTGCGGTCCGCTACGCCCTCGACGAGCGCCAGCTGGACGCGGCAGCTGCCTGGCTCACGCGGACCCGCGCGGCGTGGACGCGACGGCTGGACGCGCTGGCGGCGGCGGTCGCCGATGACGCGCCGGACGGGACGACTCCGACCTGACCCGGGTCATCTAGGTTGGCGTCCATGCGCGCGATCCGGATCGAGACCTTCGGCGGCCCCGAGGTGCTCCAGCTCACCGACCTGCCCGACCCCACCCCGACCGACGGACAGGTGGTGGTCGACGTGACGCTCGCGGGGGTGAACTACGCCGACACCCACCAGGCCGAGAACTCCTACCTCTCCGCCCAGACCCTGCCCCTGGTCCCGGGCACCGAGGTGGCCGGCACCGTCGACGGCCGCCGCGTGGTGGCCCTGACGGGCACCGGCGGGTACGCCGAGCGGATCGCGCTCGCCGCCGACCAGCTCGTGGACGTGCCGGACGACGTCACCGACGCCCAGGCCCTCGCGCTGCTGGTCCAGGGGCTGACCGCGTGGCACCTGCTGCGGACGTCCACCCACATGGCCGAGGGGGAGTCGGTGCTGGTCCACGCCGCGGCCGGCGGAGTCGGCAGCCTGGCGGTCCAGCTCGCCCGCAGGTGGGGTGCCGGGCGGATCATCGCGTCGGCGTCGACCGAGGAGAAGCGCCAGCTCGCCATCGACCTCGGCGCCGACGTCGCGATCGACCCGGCGTCGGCGACCCTGAAGGCCGACGTCGAGGCCGCCAACGACGGCCGCAAGGTGGACGTGGTGCTCGAGATGACCGGCGGGACCGTCACCGACCAGAGCCTCGCCGCCCTGGCGCCCTTCGGCCGGCTGGCGTTCTTCGGGATGGCGAGCCGGACCCCTCCCTCCCCCGTGGACCTGGCCGGGTTGATGTCCCGCAGCCGCACCGTGGCGGGGTTCTGGTTGATCCACTGCTACGCCGACCCGCGCGGCATGATCGCCGCGCCGCTCGGCGAGCTGTTCGACATGGTCGCCGCCGGCGACCTGCAGCCGGTCGTGGGGCCGTCCTACGCCCTCGGCGACGCCCCGCAGGCGCACCAGGACATGCGCGACCGGCGCACGACCGGCAAGGTCACCCTCGACGTCCGGGCCTGAGTCGTCAGGTCAACCGCTCGAGGTGGTCGAACGCCGCCCGCTTGAGGTCCTCGACCGCCCGGGTCGTCTGCGCGCGGATCATCTGCTCGCGCTCGGGTGACACCCGGGCGGGGCCCTCGAGGAACTCCCGCGGGCTCGTCTGGCCCGTCGCCTCCTCCACCCGGCGGAGGAAGTCGAACGGCACCTCGAAGGGCACCTCCTGCCCGGTCAGCTCCGCGAAGTAGATCGTCCAGGCGCGGGGCACGACGGTCGCGATCTGGTAGCCGCCGCCGCCCATCGCCACCCAGCGCCCCCCGGTGTGGGTGTGGGCGAGGGCGTGCAGGCGCGTGGCGAGGGCGAGGTAGTCGTCGGTGGTCAGCGCGAGGTGGGCGAGCGGGTCGGTCATGTGGGTGTCGCAGCCCAGCTGGGTCACGAGCACGTCCGGCTTGAACGCGTCGAGCGCCGGCGGGACGACCTGCTCGAAGGCCTCGAGGTAGACGCTGCCGATGGTCGCCATCGGGAGGGGGACGTTGAGGGCGGAGCCGCGTGCGTCGCCGTGCCCGATCTCGTCGGTGAACCCGGTGCCCGGGAAGAGGGTGCGCCCCGACTCGTGGAGGGAGATCGTCAGGACCCGCGGGTCGTCGTAGAAGAAGGTCTGCACGCCGTCGCCGTGGTGGGTGTCCACGTCGACGTAGGCCACCCGCTGGGCGCCGTTGGCCAGCAGCCAGCGGATCGCCGCCGCGGGGTCGTCGTAGACGCAGAAGCCGGCGGCGCGGTCGGGCATGGCGTGGTGCAGGCCGCCGGCGGGGTTGAAGGCGTGGGTCGCGGTGCCCTCCCAGACGGCCCTCGCCGCCGCGACGGACGCGCCGCACACCTCCATCGAGGCCTCGTGCATGCCGGCGAAGACCGGGGTGTCGCCCGGGCCGAGGCCGAACCGCAGGTCGCCGCGCGGGTCGGGGTCGGCGGACATCCGCATGACCGCGTCGACGTAGGGGGCGGTGTGCAGGTCGAGCAGGTCGTCGACGTCGAAGGGATCGCGCGGGAGGGTCAGCACCCCCGGCCCCCGGTCCAGTCCGCAGGCGCGTATCAGGTCGACGGTGAGCTCCACGCGGATCGGCTTCAGCGGGTGGTCGGGCCCGAAGTCGTAGCGGAGGTCCTGGTCGTCCCAGATCAGGGCGGTCACGCCGTGGCCGCCACCCGTCCCCCCGTCGTCGGGTCCGGCCCCGTCCGGCGTGCCTGAGCGGTTCACCATGGCGGTCCACGATAGACGGGAGGTGGGGTGGCGGGCGCGGACGTCAGCCGGGTCCGGTGCGGAGCGCCGTGACCACGTCGTCGGCGACGGCGGCCGGCCCGCCGGCGATCCGGACCGCGATCGGCCGGCGGGCCGCGAGGGCGTCCAGGACGCCGCTCGACAGCCCGCTCGGGTCCGTGAGCAGGACCGGCGACCCGGTCGCGGCGGCGGCGAGGGAGTCCGGGAACCCCGCAGCCGTCGCGAGCCAGACCTCCGGGCCCTCGCCCAGCTCGCCGGTGATCGCCGCGGCGGTCGCGATCCGGTCCGGGCCGGCGATGCGTCGGGTCACCGCGCCGGCGACCGTGCCCGCCTCGGCCAGCACAGCGTCGCCGATGGCCGCCGGGCCGCCCAGGGCGATCACCGTGGAGGGGGCGAGGTCGGCGAGCACCTGCGCGGTCGCCGCCGGCAGCCGGTCCGGGTCGACCAGCAGGACCGGTGCGTCGACGTCCGCTGCCAGGGCCGCGCCGGCGAGCGCGTCGAACGGCGTCCCCGCCGTGGCGAGGACGACGGCGTCCCCAGCCCCTCCCCCGGCGGTGGCGACCGCGGCCGCGGTGGCGTACCGGCCGGCCCCCGCCAGGCGGGTGACCGCCGGATCACCACCGGCAGCGGCGGCCTGCGCGACGACGTCTGCGCTGACCGCGGCCTCCCCGCCCACGACGACGAGCCGCTCCGGCGCCCACGCGGCGAGCAGGTCGGCGCTCGGGCCGGGCAGGTCGTCGCGTCGGGTCAGGACCAGGCGGCGGGAGGGGGACGCGGCCACCCGGGCTGCGGCGGTCAGGGCGTCCGGGAAGTCCTCACCGGAGGCGAGGACGACCTCGTCGACGGGTCCGCCGGCCGCCCCGTCGTGCACCTGCGCGATCGCGGCGGCGGTGGCGTAGCGGTCGTCGCCGGCGTGGCGGGAGAGCGAGGGGATGGTGGCGGTCCAGGCCCCGCGGCCGTAGGTGGCGACGGTCAGCTCGCGGCGGTCGCCTGACCAGTCCAGGTCCAGCACCGGCGCCTGGGGCAGGGCGGTCCCGACGCGCCGCCCCACCGGCGCGTCGACGTCGACGGCGGTGAACACGCCGACGTCGGTGGCCACCACGACCGTCCCGTCGTCGAGCACCACCACGTCGTTGACGGGCGCGGCCGGCAGCCCGGCGCCGATCGCGGTGACGTCGGGGTCCGCGACGACCAGCACCTGCGGGGCGTCGTCCCCCGCCAGGTACCCCGACGTCGTGACCACCAGCCGGTCGCCGCCGTCGACGAGTGCGAGCCCGGTCACCCACCGACCGACGTCGGCGACCTGCGCCCAGGTGCCCCCGCCGTCGTCGGTCCGCGACACCAACCCGTCGTCGGTGCCGGCGACCAGCAGGCGCCCCTCCGCGTCCCCCGCGGCGAGGGCGCTCACCGTCCCGAAGGGGTAGTCGGGATCGGGCGCCTCCCCGCGCGTCAGGTCGTCGGACACCTGCACCCACGTCCGGCCGCCGTCGTCGGAGCGGTGCACCGTGCTCCCCGCCCACACCAGCCGGTCGGGGGCGCCCGGCAGCGCGATCAGCGGTGGCGCCCAGGCGACCCGGTCCACGTCGGGCAGGTCCATCCGCTGGGTGGTCCGGCCGAAGTCCGCCGAGCGCCGGCACCGCCCGTACTGCCCGCACAGCACGACCTCCGAGGGCCGATCGGGGTGGACCAGCACCGCGGTCCCGTCCCCGCAGCCGGCCGAGGGGTACCAGTCGTCCGCCGCCCCCTCGGTGAGCATGCACCCGAGGTCCTGGAACCCCGCGGCGAGCGCCCGGTCGGGATCCGCGCCCGGTGCGGAGGCGACCCGGTAGAGCTGGGTGAAGCCCTGCTCGACCGCCGGCTCCCACGTCAGCGACCGACCCGCCTGGTCGGAGGTGTACAGCCCGCCGTCGGTGGCGAGGTGCGCCGTGGAGGGGTCGCGGGGGTCCCAGATCAGGTCGTGCTGGTCGGCGTGCACCAGCCCGTCGCTCGAGAACGTGACCCCCCCGTCGACGGACTCGAGCAGGGTGAGGCCGGGCACCAGCACCCGGTCGCGGTCGTCCGGTGCCGGGAACACCTTCGAGAACCACCAGCCGAAGATGTGCTGTGACGGCTCGTAGAGCGGGGAGTCGTCCACCCGCGCCCAGGTGGTCCCACCGTCGTCGGCGCGCCACAACCCGCCCGCACGGCCGTCGCCCCGGGTCACCACCGCGTAGACCCGGGTGGGGTCGGCCGGGCTGAAGGCCACCGCGATGCGTCCCGAATCGGCTGCGAACCCCGGGAGGCCGCCGTCGACCGGCGTCCAGGTCGTGCCCCCGTCGGTCGAGCGGTGCAGGCCCGATCCGGGGCCGCCGTAGCGCCGCTCCGCCGGGGTGCGCTGCCGGTCCCACAGCGCCGCGAGGAGGTGGTCGTGGTCCGACGGGTCGATCGCGATGTCGGCGCCGCCGGCGGTGGGGGTGGAGGGGGCGAGCACACGCGTCCAGGTCCCACCGGCGTCGTCGCTGCGGTAGATGCCCCGCTCGCCGCCGCCGGTGAACAGGTCACCGCCGGCGGCGAGGTACACCACCGCCGGGTCGCTCGGGTGCGGGACGATGCGGGCGACCGTGCCGGACGTCGCGAGGCCGACGTGATCCCAGGTCGCCCCGCCGTCGGTCGAGCGGTACACGCCCGTGCCGCCGTAGGTGACCGACCCCCCGCCTGCGTTGGCCTCGCCGGTGCCGACCAGCACCACCCCCTCCGCGGTGACGGCGACCGCGCCGATCGCGGGGGTGGCGTCGGCCGGCCAGGTCGGCGTGAGGGTGCGGCCCCCGTCGTCGGAGGCCCACAACCCGCCGGACGCGGCGGCGGCGTAGAGGCGTCCGTCGGGGGCGAGGGCCAGATCGGTCAGCCGCCCGCCGATCCGCGACGGGCCGCGGTCCCGCCAGCCGTGCAACGAGGTGACGGGGGACTCCGGCACCTCCCCCGCCTGGGCCAGGGCCGCGGCGTACGCCCCGGGTGGCGCGCCGGCCCGTGCCGCCCACAGCCCCTCCCCCGGCTCGCCGGCCGGCCCGGCCACGGGCAGGACCACGGGATCGCCGCCGCCGGCCACGACCCCCACGAGGAGGAGGGCGGCCAGCACCGTCGCCGCCACCGCCGTGGCGGCCAGCCCGAACGGCGGTCGCATGTCGGTCACAGGGTAGGCGGTGCCGCGCGGCTAGTGTGCGGGGCGGGGCCGGACCGACCCCACCGGCACCAGGAGCGTCACGCTGGAGATCACCTTCTGCACCCTCGACGACGTGGCGTCACAGCCCGGCTGCGTCGTGGTGATCGACGTGCTGCGCGCGTTCACCACCGCCGCCGTCGCCCTCGCCGCCGGGGCAGGCCCCTACGAGCTGGTCGCTACGGTCGACGACGCCCACGCCCGGCGGGCGGACGACCCCTCCGTGCGGCTGCTCGGCGAGGTGGACGGCATCACCGCGGAGGGGTTCGACCACGGCAACTCCCCGACCGCGCTCGACGGCGTGGACCTCTCCGGCGTGCCGATCGTGCACCGCTCGTCGGCCGGCACGCAGGGGGTCGTCCGGGCCACCTCGGCCGACCGCGTCCTGACCGCCAGCTTCGCCGTGGCCGGCGCGACCGCTGCCGCCCTGACCGGCGAGGCGCGCATCAGCTTCTGCGTGACCGGCGCCCACTCGGGGCGCGACGGCGAGGAGGACCGCGCGTGCGGTGAGTACATCGCCGCGCTGCTGACCGCCGACGGCCCCGTCGACCCTGCTCCGTTCACCGACCGGGTGGCCGCCTCGGACGCCGCGGCGCTGTTCACCGAGCCGGGCTCGGACCTGCCCCCCGACGACGTCCCCTACGCCCAGGTGGTCGACCGGTTCGACTTCGCCATGGAGGTCGCGCTCGCGCGCGTCGGCGACCAGGACCGGCACCACCTGCGCCCGCTGCACCCGGCACATCGACCCGCCCACGGAGGATCCCCCCGATGAACGTCGCCACCACCGAGCGCGTGGATCGCGCGCACCTGCTCGAGTTCCTCGCCGACAAGCGCAAGTACGTGCTGGTCACGAGCCGTGCGGACGGCCGCCCGCAGATCAGCCCGGTCACGGGTGCGGTCGACGTCGACGGGCGCCTGCTGATCTCGAGCTACCCGACCCGGGCGAAGACCGCGAACCTGCAGCGGACACCGTCCTGTGCGGTGCTGGCGCTGAGCGACGACTTCGACGGGCCCTGGACCCAGCTCCACGGGACCGCCGAGGTGCTCGCCGGCGAGGAGGGGGTGGAGGCCCTCGTCGCCTACTCCCGCGCGGCCGCCGGCGAGCACCCGGACTGGGACGAGTACCGCCAGGCGATGCGCGACCGCGAGAAGGTCTGCATCGCCATCACCATCGAGGACTGGGGTCCGATCGCCACCGGCGGCGTGCCCCCTGAGTTCGCCGACGCTCCCTGAGCGACGGCGTAGGATCCGGCCACGTCCCGGGTGCTGGTGTCGAGGCTCGTGGTGGCGCTCCTCGTCGCCGCCCCGGTCGCCCACGGGTGCACCGCCGCCACGGCCCCGCACCCCGACGTCCCCGCCGCCACCACCGACACCGCTGTCGTCGCGGACCGGCTGGCGGATCTCGATGCGCTGCTCGACGCGCTCGCGACGCACCCGGACCCGCCGGACGTCGCCGCGGCGGCGGCGGACGTCCGCCAGCGCGTCGGCGACCTGACCGACGAGGCGTTCCTCACCGAGCTGATGCGCCTCGGCGCCACCAGGCCCCAGGACGGCCACACCGGCATCTTCCCGCTGGCCCAGCCGGATCTCGAGCTGTGGCCTCTCCGGCTGTACGCCTTCGAGGAGGGCTGGCGGGTCATCGCCGCCGCACCGCCCCACCAGTCCCTCGTCGGGCGGGAGGTCACGGCGATCGGCGGCCTGCCCGTCGACGAGGTGGCCGCTCGCCTCCGCCCCCTGGTCCCCCACGACACCGACGCCTCGGCCCTCGGGCGCCTGCCCCAGCACCTGGTCACCACGGCGGTGCTGCGCGGGATCGGGCTCGACCCCGCACTCGAGCTCGACGGCCAGGCCGTGGACGTCGCACCCGTGCCGGCTGGGGCCTACGCCGACTGGGCCGGCATCTGGTACCCGCTGGTCTGCCCGCCGCTCGTCGACCCCGACACCCCCGCCTGGGCGTTGGAGGACCGCGAGGACGCCGTCGTCATCCGCTACCGCGTGGTGCAGGCCCGGGTGGACGGCGTGACGATCACCCAGCTGGCCGACGAGCTCGACGCGGCGGTCGACCGGGTCGACCCCGCGGCGGTGGTGCTCGACCTCCGCGACAACCCGGGTGGGGACACCGGGACGGCGCGGGTGCTGGTCGACCGGCTCATCGAGGTCGCCGACGAGCGCCCCGGGGCCCTCAGGCTCCTCGTCAACCGGTGCACGTCCTCCGCGGCGACCAACGTGGTGGTCCAGCTGCTCGAGCCGACGGACGCAACGGTGGTCGGCGAGGTCATGGGCGGGTCGCCGACGATGTGGGGTGACGCCCGGGAGGTCACCCTCCCCTCCGGGACGGTCCTCCACGTCGCCACCCGCACCTGGGCCCTCGGCGGCGACGACGGCGCCCCCGGAGGGGCGCCGTCGGCAAGTCTGTCAGATCTGGGGAGACCGCCTAGGCGGTCGCCATCGCGTCGGGGAGGTCGAAGGCGACGTCGGCCAGGTGGCCCACGCAGCAGCGGTGGCCGTCCAGGTGACCGGGCAGCTCCTCGTCGACCGCGCCGCGCAGGGCGGTCACGCGGGTCGTGGCGTCCTCGGCGAGCAGGGAGAGCGTGTCGACGCCGTCCAGCGCGATCGCGACCGATCGCCGGCAGCACGCGAACACGGGGGTCCCGTCCCGCCAGGCCTGGTCGAACTCGGCGAGCAGGCTCTCACGGACTGGTGCGTTGGTGGTGGTCATCGTGCCTCCTGTCCAGGCGTCTCTCGGTTGTCAACGGTACCTGTGGACGACCCGTCGGCAACGTCAGGGGCCCCGTCGATGGCTGTGGCGACGACATCGTCACATCGCCGTCGTAATGGCGTAACACCTCGATCCTCCCCCGTGTTCCCGGCGGGTAGGCACACCGGATCACCGGGTCTCGCGGCCGAGCTGCTCGGAGCGCAGCTTGGCGGCCTCGATCGCGTTGAGGAAGGCGGCGCGGACCTTCTGCTCCTCGAGGACCCGGATGGCGGCGATCGTGGTGCCGCCGGGCGACGTCACGGACTCGCGCAGCTCGACGGGGTGCCGTCCGGTGTCCCTGAGCATGAGGGCGCTGCCGGTCATGGTCTGGGTGATCAGCTCCGTCGCGACGTCCCGCGGCAGGCCGAGGAGGATGCCGGCGTCGATCATGGCCTCCGCCAGCAGGAAGAAGTACGCCGGACCGGAGCCCGACAGGGCGGTGACGGCGTCCAGGTCCTCCTCCCGCATCCGGACGACCCGGCCGACCTGGCTCAGGAACCGCTCGGCGAGCAGCAGGTGGTCCTCGTCGGCGTGGGCGCCGGCGCTGATCGCGCTCATCGCCTCGTCGACCAGGACCGGGACGTTCGTCATCACCCGCACGACGGGGATCTCGCCCAGGGCGGCCTCGAACCGCTCGGTGGGCACCCCGGCGGCGACGGTGATGACGGGCTCGCCGGGCCGGATGTGGCCGGCGACCTGGTCGAACAGGCCCTGGAGGCTCTGGGGCTTGACCGCCACGACGACGATGTCCGCCCAGTCCGCCACGGCCGCCGAGTCGGTCGACACCTCGATGCCGAGCCGCTCGGTCAGCGCCGCGGCGCGGTCGTCGTGGCGCACGGTGCCGCGGATCTGGTCTGGCTTGGCCGCCCCGCTGCGAAGCAGCCCGGACAGCAGCGCCTCGCCGAGGCGCCCCAGGCCGAGGATGCCGATGCGCCCCTCGATGACATCGTCGCTCACGCTGACCCTCCTAGGTGATCGGGTTCCGGCCGAGCCCGACCCTCTCACGCCACGCCTGCTCCCGCTCGATGTAGGCGGTGAAGCCGAGGCGGAGCGCGGCGTTGTAGGTCTCGTCCGCGGTGGTCAGCAGGGCCCCCGCGATCCGGTCGACCTCCTCGACGGTGACAGCCGCCACCGGGACCACGCCGACCAGGACGATGTCGCCGGAGTCGTACACGCAGAAGCGGAGGACGTAGCTGCGCTGGTTGCGCGCGAGCAGCAGCCCGTACAGCCGCTCGGCGTTCTCGTCGGGCGCCCGCATGAAGTGCGATTCGACGATCAGCGTGCGGTCCCCCACGCTCAGGTACATCCCGATCGTGCGCTTGTTCTCCCCCGCGAGCACGGTCACCCAGGCGTCGTCGCCGACCTGCTCGACCTCGAGGCCCTCCTGGGCCTCCAGCCACCGCCGCACCGCGTCGGCGGCCTGTGCGCGCTCGGTCGCCATCGCCTAGGCGCAGGCCCCGCGCGCCACGGGGGCGCGGTCGGCCCCGTGCGCTGCCGACCGCCCGCGGGCGAGGACGTCGTCGTAGACCTCGAGGGTCTTGTCGACCGTCGCCTGCCAGGTGAACGACCGAGCTCGGCGCTGGCCGCGCGCAGCAGCAGCGGCGGCCAGGTCGGGGTCGGACAGGTAGGGCCGCACCGCCCCGGCGAACGCCTTCGGGTCGTGGTCGGCGACGAGCGTGCCGCCGCCCTCGACCCCCTCGACCCGGCCGAGCACGTGCCGGAGCCCCCCGACGTCCGTGGCCACCACCGGCGTCCCGCAGGCCTGGGCCTCCAGGGCGACGAGGCCGAAGCTCTCGGAGTGGCTCGGCATCAGCACCACGTCGGCGGCGCGGTACAGCGCCGCCAGGTCCTCGTGACCGCGTGGGCTGAGGAACCCGACCCGGTCTGCGACCCCGAGCTCCGCGGCCAGCGCCAGCAGCCCGGGCGGGTCGACGACGCCGTGGCCGTTCCCGCTCGGCCCGCCCACCAGCACCAGCCGGAGCGGCGGGTCGTCCGGGGCGGCGTCCCTCGTGAGGGCCGCGAGCGTCCGCACCGCGGTGTCGGGTCCCTTCAGCGGCTGCAGCCGCCCGACGAACAGGAGGACCTTCGCGTCCCGCTCGGGGTTGAGCAGGTCAGGCGCCCACGCCCGGTCGGCGCGGGGGTTGAACACCGACAGGTCGACGCCCGGCTCGACGACGTGCACGTCGACCGCACCCATCTCGCGGCGCAGGAACGCGCTCTCGTGCGGGGTCGGGGCGATGATCGCGTCGGCGTCGGTCGCGATGCGGCTCTCCGCCGCCAGCCGCAGCGGCGGCTCGGGGGTGTCGCCGGGTGCCAGCGATGCGTTCTTCTGGCGGGCCAGGGTGTGGAAGGTCTGCACCAGCGGCGTGCCGAGCTTGCGCCGCGCCCGGGCACCGACCCACCCGCTCATCCAGTAGTGGCCGTGGAACACGTCGACCTGCGCGGCGGCCGGGTGGGCGGCGAGGCCCAGGTAGAAGGCGCAGAGGTGGCTCGCGAGCGCCGACTTGGGGGCGCTCGCCGGCCCCGCATCGATGTGGTGCACCCGCAGGCCGTCGGCGACCGTGACGGTCGCGGGCACGTCCGCCGAGGGTCGGCGCGTGAAGACGTCGACGGCGATGCCGCGGTCCGCGAGACCGCGGGCGGTGTGGTCGACGTAGACGTTCAACCCCCCGGCGTCACCGGTGCCGGCCTGCGCCAGGGGTGAGGTGTGCACCGCGATGAGCCCGACGCGCCGGGTGCTCCCCTGGGTGGTGGTCATCGTGTCCTGGGTGTCCTCGTCGGGTGGCACGCGGGGCGTGCGGCGGGTCGTGACCCGGCCAGGGTAGTCGCCGGGGGCACGCGACCCACCCTCCCCCCACCCGCGCGCGGCCGAACGCCCCGGAACGCGACCCCGACGCCCTGGACGCGACAGAGCCCCCGCGGGGGCGGGGGCTCTGGAGGGGCTGGCGTGGACCACGTCCTCTGCCACGGGGCATCGGGCGGAGGGGGTCGCGGGGACGCCGCCCCGGTGGCGGTCGACCAAGCGGAGTCGATCAGGCGGAGCGGCGCACACCGATGCGCCGGACGGCGCCCTCAGCGGCCTCCTGGCCCTGCTCGACGGCCTTGCGGATGCTGGTGACCGCGCCCTTGACCTGGCTGCGGGCGGTCTCGGTCTGGTCGAGGGCCCGCTTGGTCTGCGGTGCGTTGGCGATGGAGTCGATGAGCTTGCGTCCGCGCGCGGCGTAGACGTCGAGCTCCTTGCGGGCGGCTTCGTAGCCGTGGGTCCACTCGGCCTGCAGCTTCGTGGGGGCGTCCTTCACCAGCGCCTGCGCGCGGATGGGGGCCTCCTTGACGAAGGCCTGCGCGCGCTCGGCGCGGGCCTTGCGCTGCGCCTCGAGGCGCTTGGGGAGGGTCCGGGCGGTCTCGACCGCCAGGTCGCCGGCGCCGATGGTGGCGTACGCCGAGTTGGTGACGAGCGCGCGGACGTCGAACTCGTGGCGACCGGCGGTGGACGGTGCGGTCGACGTCGTGGTGGGCGCCTTGCGGGCGGTGGTCACCTTCTTCGCGCTGGTCTTGGCAGTGCTGGTCTTGCGAGCGCTGGTCTTGCGAGCGGTGGTCGTGGTCTTCGTGGTGGCCATGGCTGGTCTCCTCGTGGTCGCGGGGGTGGGGGGTCTGGATGGCTGGTCTTGGATGGTCAGGGGGCAGGCGGACCGCTGGAGGGCGGAGCACGGTACGACGCCCACCCCCTGACCAGGTCTGGGGGTCTGCGGGGATCTATCCGGTGGCGGCGGGGCCGCCCTCCGGGTCCGGCGTGGCCGGCAGCGCGGGCTCGCCGATGAACGATCGGTAGATCTCGAGCAGCGCCCGCCGCTGGCGCTCGGTCAGGTCCGGATCCGCCATGATCGCGGTGGTGACGTCGGTCTCCCGCTCCTCGAGGAAGCCGGCCTTCACGTACAGCGTCTCGGCGCTGATCCGGAGGGCCTTCGCGATGGACTGCAGGATCTCGGCGGAGGGCTTGCGCAGCCCGCGCTCGATCTGGGACAGGTACGGGTTGGAGACGCCGGCGCGCTTGGCCAGGTTCCGGCCCGACAGCCGCGCGTGCTCCCGCTGCTCGCGGATGAACGCGCCCAGCTCGCGGACGCGCCGGTCCGCCTCGGTCGTGGCATCCCGCACCGTCGACTCGGCGGCACCCGTCACGTCGGAGACGGTGTGGCTCGCCGCGTGCAGCACCTTCTTCGCATCCACCACGGCGGTCACCTCCTCCCCTGACGCTTCTGCTTGCCTCGTTGACATCTATGCTAACAGCTGCAAGCACTGTTTGCAAGAGCAAGCACCGGCGGCGTGCACCGCCCGGCGGCTACGCCAGGCCGAACGCCTCAGTGGTGACGGCCGCCACGTCGGGCGTGGCGACCACCTCGCCCTGCGGCCGTCCACCGCCGAGCACGGGCGTCCGCAGGACCTCGGTCGGCACGACGGCCCCGAGGGCGTGGCACACCGCCGCGGCGAGGGGCCCGGCCGCGCGCTCCGCGCCGTCCAGCACCTTGACCGCGATGCCGAGCGGTCCGTGAGCCGGGTGGGTGAACCCGCAGGCCATGATCCCCTCCGCTCCCCGCTTGGCGACGACACGGGTGTCGCTCAGCATCATGGCGGTGTCAGCCGTCCCCTCCCCGCCGATCAGGTGCGGGTGGGCCGTCATCGCCGCCCGCACCGCGCGGAGGTCGTCGTCACGTCCCTCCTCCAGCCGGGCGAACCCGCGCGCCAGGCCGCTGAGCGAGCACCGCCACGCCGGTGCGCCGCACCCGTCGACGCCCGGGCCGACCAACGCCTCGCCGATGACCTGCCCGACCCGCGCGGCGATCCGCTGCTGCAGATCGCTGTCTGGGTCGAGGTAGCTGCCCGCCGGTTCCCCCGCCGCCGTGTGCGCCCACAGGAAGGCGGCGTGCTTGCCGGAGCAGTTGTGGGACAGCGTGGTCGGCGCGTCGAGGTCCGAGCGGACCGCGGCGTCCTCGGGCCACGCGGCCGGGCAGCGGAGCGCCGACTCGTCCAGGCCGGCCTCCGCCAGCAGCCCGGCCGCCTCGACCTGGTGGTCGTCGGCGCCCCTGTGGCTGGCGCAGGCGATGGCCAGCTGCCGGACGTCCGGCGTCGCCCCGTGCTCGCCCAGCTGCGCCCGGACGGCGAGGGCCTGCAGGGGCTTGAGCGCAGAGCGGGGGTAGACGACCGAACCGCCGTCGCCGAGGACCTCGACCGGGGGGCCGTCGGCGGGGGCGACCACGACGTGCGCGGAGTGCACCGACTCGACGACGCCGCCGCGGGTCACGATCACGGCCGGCCGGCCCGCGGATGCCGGCACCGGCTAGCGCTGACCCGGTGGGACGACCTCGTCGATCGAGGCGACGCCGTCGCGGTAGCGGACGACGAGCTCCTCCTGCAGCCGATCCAGGTGGTCGAGGACCGTCCGCCGCAGCGACGAGATCGACGACTCCTCGTCGGTCAGGCGCGTCACGACCGCGGCGAGCTCCTCGTCGTCGAGATCGGGGAGGCGGCTGAGCGGCACGTCGTCCAGGACGGTGTCGCCGGGGCGCCGACCCGTCGGCCCGGATGGCGTGAAGATCTGGGCGTCGCCCACCGAGCGGACCGGCCCCCCGCGGGGCTGGTCGGCGAGGATCTCGCCGAGCGTCGTCACGAGCGAATCCGACCCGCCGCCGTCGCGCCGCTCGAGCTCGGCCTTCACCACGTCGAGCTGGCCGTGCAGCAGCCGTCGGGCGTAGCTGAGGCGGGCCTCCTCCTCGCGGCACTCGTCGCGCATCGCGCGGATGTCGCCGACCGCCCGGTCCGCGAGGCCCTCCAGGTAGGTGTCGCTCGTGACGCGGTCGATGCGTCGGCGGTGCGGGGTCTCGTCGGCCATGGCGGCCCGGAGTCTACCGGCAGAGGGCGGCGGCCAGCGGGTAGGGGTTGACGGGTCCGCCGTCGGCGGGGTGGAACTGCCAGTGCAGGTGGGGCGGGGTGGCGATCGCGTTGCCGCTGTTGCCGTTGGCGCCGATCAGCTGCCCCGCCTGCACGCTCTGGCCGTCGACGACGTACGCCGCCGAGAGGTGCGCGTGGTAGTAGCGGTTGCCGAGGGCGTCGACCGTGTCGATCGACAGGCCCCCGAGCGCGTTGTTGAAGACGCGCCGGACGTAGCCGTCGGCGGCCGCGTAGATCGGTGCGCCGTAGGCGGCGAACATGTCCACGCCCTTGTGGCTGCGCCCGCCCGACCGCGGGAACCCCCAGGAGTCGATGAACCCGTTGGGCTGCCCCAGCGGGCACGCCATCTCCTGGGTCCCGCCGTTGATCGTCGCGATCACGGTGCCGGCGGCGGTCGTCCCGCCGACGACGCCCACGCCGGCTGCGGACAGGGCCGCCTCCGCGGCCAGGCGGGCCTCCGCGTCCGCCTCGGCGTCGGCCAGGGCGTCCTCGGCCGCCGCGACCTCGGCCTGGGCCTGCTCGAGCGCCTGGGTGAACGTCGCGCTCAGGTCCTCCACGTCCCGCATCGACGCCGCCGTGCCGCCGGCGATGTCGCGCTGGTTGCCGATGTCGGCCAGCACCTCCCGGCCGGCTTGGGCGACCGACCGGACCGTGGCGGACCGGTTCGCGGCCACCCGCTCCATCACGGCGCTCGCGTGGAGGGCGCTGCCGACGTCGGGCGACAGGAGGAACGCGCCCGAGACGCGGACGAGGTCCAGGCCGGGTTGCATGTAGGCGGCACGGACCTGCTCGGCGTGCGCCGCCTGGGCCTCCCGGACGGCCTCCTCCGCGTCGGCGACCCGGTCGTCCGCGCCGGCGAGCTCGTCAGCCAGCCGCTCGGCGTGGCCGCGGGCGGTCTCGAAGGTGGCCGCCAGGTCGTCCAGGCGGCGCGAGGCCTCCGCGGCCCGCGCGTGGGCGGCGTCCAACGTGGACCGCGCCGCCTGCACGTCGGGGTCCGATTCGACCTGGACGGCGAGCTCGGGGGTCCCGGCCGGGTCGGTGTCCGGACCGCCGGTGGCCGCGGGCACCGCGGCGGGGTGGGCGAGCAGCACGAGGGCGCTGGCGACCACGGCGGTCACCAGCGGTCGACGCCGGTGGGGGAAGGTGCGCAGCTCGGACGCTCGGGGGTCGGTCGGGGACGGGGGCGGGTTCTGATCGACCGCCACATCATGCGCCTGAGCTGTCGCTCCGTCACGGACCGCCTGCAGCGCGTGCGCTCAGGGCATCCGGGGCTTGGGGTCGAGCGACGCGAACCGGGCGCGGTCCTGGGCGATCTGGTCGAGCGCGGCGTCCCGGCTGCGGAAGCCGTCGACGGTGACGGCCTTGCCCTCGAGGTCCTTGTACACGCTGAAGAAGTGCTGGACCTCCTTCAGGACGTGGCCCGGCAGGTCGTGGAGGTCGTGGACCTCCGCCCAGCGGGGGTCGGCGTCGGCCACGGTGATGATCTTCGCGTCCCAGCCCTTGTCGTCGGTCATGTCGAACACGCCGACCACGCGGGCGGTGATCGTGCACCCGGGGAACGTCGGGTCGCCGAGCAGCACCAGCGCGTCGAGGGGGTCGTCGTCGCCGGACCAGGTGTCGGGGATGAAGCCGTAGTCGCCCGGGTAGTGCACCGCGGAGTAGAGCATCCGGTCCAGGCGGAACGCGCCCGTCTCGTGGTCCCACTCGTACTTGTTGCGGGACCCCTTGGGGATCTCGACGTACACCTCGACGGTCACGTTGGCCTCCACCTCGACGCTCTGAGAGCCTGACGCCGGTGGAGCCTACGGCGGCTCCCCGCGACCTGCCCGCTGCAGAGGAAGGGACACCGACGTGCACATCGAGGTGGGCGACACCGCCCCCGACTTCACCCTGCCCGACGCCGAGGGCCGCGAGGTCACCCTGTCCGACCTCCGCGGCCAGCCGGTGCTCGTCTACTTCTACCCGAAGGACGAGACCCCGGGCTGCACCACCCAGGCGGAGGGGATCCGGGACGCCTGGGACGACTTCACCGAGCGGGGCGTCGCGGTCCTCGGGATCTCCCCCGACGACCAGGCGTCCCACGCGGCGTTCTGCGCCAACCACGACCTGCCCCACACCCTCCTCTCCGACGTCGACCACGCGGTCATGGAGACCTACGGCGCGTGGGGCGAGAAGACCCTGTACGGCCGCACCTCCGTCGGGGTGATCCGCTCGAGCGTGCTCATCGCCGCCGACGGGACGGTCGCCAAGGTGTGGAAGCGCGCGCAGGCGAAGACCCACGCCGCGCAGGCGCTGAAGGCCATCGACCAGATGCGGGGCAGCTGACCGCTACGCTCGGCGGCGTGGAGGCGGATCCCGTCGGGGACGATCAGCGCGTCGCGCAGGACCTGCAGCAGCGCCGCGCGGCCGCGAGCGCGTGGCTGGAGGACGTCACCGGGGGCATGCCGACCCGGCTGCCGTTCCTCGACCAGGCCCACGGCCTCTTCCAGCGGGGCGGCGGCAACCCGGCGGTCCTGGTCGTCGAGCTCGACGGCCTCCGCGACGTCCAGACCGTGCTCGGCGACGAGCACGCCCAGACCGTCGTCGCCGAGGTGGGACGCCGGTTGCGCGAGGCGGTCGGCGACTGGCCGGTCGGCACCCTCGGCGAGGAGCGCTTCTGCGTCGCCATGATGGCCAGGCCGTTCATGCCCGCCCACCACCTCGGCCGGACGCTGCGCGCCGCGATCGCCCGGCCGATGGACGTCGACGGGGTCGGCCTCCGCCTCTCGTCGTCGGTCGGGGTGGCCCAGGGCGAGCCGGACGCCGCCGTGCTGCTCCGGCGGGCCATCAGCGCGGCCACCGACGCCTCGCGGCACAGCACCGGCCTCGAGCTGCACCAGACCGAGGACCCCGGGACCGTCCGCCGCCGGCTGATGGTCGCCGCCGCCCTGTCCGAGGCGCTCGAGGACCCGGCGGGCCACACGCTGCGAGCGGCGTTCCAGCCGATCGTCGACCCCGACGGGACGATGGTGAAGGCCGAGGCGCTGGTCCGCTGGGACGACCCGCGGATGGGGGTGGTGTCGCCGGCGGAGTTCGTGCCCCTGGCCGAGCAGACCGGCCTGGTCGACCCGATGCTCGACATCGTGCTCGGCCAGGCGCTCGCCGCGTGCCGTCGGTGGCAGGACGCCGGCCTGCACGCCGGGGTCGCGGTCAACCTGTCGGCGGTGAACCTGCGCCAGCCGCTGCTCGTCTCGGAGCTGACCGCCGCGCTCGAGCAGAGCGGCCTCGACGCCCGTCACGTCACCCTCGAGGTGACCGAGACCGCGGTCATCGATGACGGGCGCAACGCGATCCGGATCCTCAGCGACCTCCGCGCCGCCGGCTTCGACATCGCCCTCGACGACTTCGGCGTCGGCTACTCCTCCCTCGCCCGCCTGCGGGACCTGCCGGTCTCGACGGTGAAGCTCGACCAGACCTTCGCCCGGACGCTGACGACCGACCGGCGGACCGGGGCGATCGTGAAGGCGACCGTCGACGTGTGCCGCGTCCTCGACATGGTGGTCGTCGCCGAGGGCATCGAGACCCCCGAGCAGGCGGCGGTCGCGACGGGGATCGGCGTCGACCTCATGCAGGGGTACCTGTTCTCCGACGCGCTGGTGCTCGAGGACCTGCTCGCCGGCGACTGGCACCTGCCGCGCGCGTCCCGTCGGTAGGTCGCTGGACCGGTGAGCGCCGCGCCCGACCTCCCCGGCTGGCTGGTCGACGGCCTGCTCGAGCGGCTGCTGACCGACGCGCCCCTCCCGCTCGGGGTCCTCGACCTCGACCTCCGCCACCTGGCCGTCAACCACGCGCTCGCGAGCCTGTACCGCCAGGACCCGGCGGCGGTCGCGGGGCGCACGCCGTCCGAGGTGCTCGGCGACCTCGGCCGCCAGGTCGAGGACCGCTGCCGCGGGGTCCTGCTCCGCGCCCGTGCGTCGGTCGGCCACGTGGTCAGCGGGCGCCCGCGCCTCGCCCCGCCCGCCACGCCGGACGTGCACTGGCAGGTCGATCTGACGCCGCTGCCGCGGGGGTCGGCGGGGATCGGCGCGATCCTCCTCACGGCGACCGACGTGACCGCCCGGACCCGCGCGATGCGGACCCTGAACGACCAGCGGCGCGAGCTCGCGCACCAAGCCGGCCACGACGCGCTGACCGGTCTGGCCAACCGCGCCCACCTGCACGAGGCGCTGGCTGCCGACGTGGCGGCGGGGCGGCCGGTGGTGGTCCACCTGATCGACCTGGACGGCTTCAAGCACATCAACGACGGCCACGGGCACGCCGCCGGCGACCACGTCCTCGCGGTCGTCGGCCGGCGGCTGGCCGCCGCGGTCCGGCCCGCGGACCTGGCGTGCCGCTACGGCGGGGACGAGTTCGTGGTCCGGACGGTGGCAGGCGCTGCCGACGGCCTGGCCGAGCGGCTGGTCGCCACGATCGCCCAGCCGATCGAGTGGGAGGGACGGGAGCTGGCGATCGGCGCGTCGATCGGGGTCGCGGCGCTCGGGCCCGACGACGACGTCGACGCGCTGCTCGGCCGGGCCGACATGGCGATGTACGCGGACAAGCGGACCCGCCCCTGACCCCCCCGGGTGCTCAGGCCCCGGGTTGGGGGAGCCCCTCGCCGACCCGCCGGACGACCGCGACCGGGGCGCCGTCGGCGGTCCGGACCTCCGTGGGCAGGTCGCCGTCGACCAGCCCGAGCAGGGCGAGCGCGATCGACCCGCCCTCCGGGCGGTCGGCGGCGCTGGTGACCTCACCGGGTCGACGGCCCTCGCCGAGGGTGGTGCCCGGTTCCAGCGCCACGTCGCTCGTGACGACCGCGAGCGCCCGGCGCGGACGGCCCAGGTTGTGGATCTTCGCGATCGACTCCTGGCCGGGGTAGCAGCCCTTCCGCAGGTGCACGTGGGTCGGCAGCAACCCGAGCTCCTGGGTCCGACGGCCGGCCGTGACCTCCGACCCCCACCCGGGCACGCCCGCGGTGATCCGCCAGCGCTCGAAGTCCTCCTGGTCGGCTGCGGGCAGGTCGAGCTCGCGGACCCGCTCGACCACCCACGACTCCGGTCCGAGCAGGTCGACGCCGCCGTCGGCGGTGCGCACGACCATCCCCGGTCCGTGCGGCGCCGCGGTCATCGGCTGGCTGCGGGCGCCCGGCGCGTCGACGGGTTCCGGGCCCCGCAGGCTCGCGACGACCCACTCCCCGGTCAGGTCGGCGACCTCCACCTGCATCATGAAGCGGAACCGGTCCAGGCGATCGGCGGTGTCGGCCGCCACCTCGCGCGGCACGACCAGGAGGACGGCCTCGGCGTGGACGACCGCGGTGCCCATCGCCAGCGGATCGCCCTTCGCGTCCAGGTGGAGGAAGTCGGCGACCGTCCCCGGGGTGGCGTCCTCGAGGTGCTGGCTGAGGAGGGAGTGCAGGTAGGTGAGCCGGTCCGGTCCGGTCACCCGGACCACACCGTCGGTGCGGACGTGGACGGCGGTCTGGTCGAGCAGGGGCGTGGGTGACGGCGTGGGTGACATCGCATCCCACGGTACGTGGGGGGTCCATCTCCCGAGCGACCCCGCGGTCGGGGGCGCTACACTGCCCGCACGACTGAAAGGAGGTGGTCCGAGCACAATGAGTTCCAGTCATTGCGTGACCGTCGAGGTGATGCGCCGCTAGGCGTCCTCGGTCCTTCTGCATCCAGGACCGACGACAAGGTCGCCTGATGCGAATCCACGCCCATCACCCGCCCTAGGTCGCGGGACGTGGTCACACCCGCCGAACTCGGCCCCCACGGGCCGACGGCACCAGACCGAACGGTGTGGATGCACGAGTTGAAGCAACACACGCCGCCCGGATCGCCTTGGTCCGGGCGGCGTCTCGTTCCCCGCTCTACGCTGCCGTCGTGGTCGACCGAGGAGGTGGCGCGGTGCAGCTGGTACCTGACGACGCGGTGATCGTCGTGTTCGGCGGCAACGGCGACCTGGCGCGCCGCAAGCTGCTGCCGGCCTTCTGGGACCTCCACCTCGCCGGGCTGATGCCCGAGCGCTGGGTCGTGATCGGGACGTCCCGGTCGGACATGCCCGACGAGCAGTACGGCGACCTGGCCCGGGCCGGCATCGAGGAGTTCGGCCGCGGCGTCGACGACGAGGACGCCTTCGCCGAGTTCGCCAGCCACCTGCGCTACCGCGGCGGCGGCTTCGGCCCCGACGACCCCAGCCGGGTCCGGGACGCGGTGGCGGAGGCGGAGGCCGAGATCGGCGGCGAGCCGACGCGGCTGTTCTACCTCGCCGTCCCGCCGGCCACGTTCGGGCCGATCACCGAGGGCATCGGCACCTGCGGCCTGGACCAGCGCGCCCGCGTCGTGTTCGAGAAGCCGTTCGGCACCGACCCGGACTCCTTCGCCGCCCTGGACGAGACCGTCCGCTCGGTCCTCGCCGAGGAGCAGATCTACCGGATCGACCACTTCCTCGGGAAGGAGGCGCTGCAGAACGTCCTGGCGCTGCGCTTCGCCAACGGGATGTTCGAGCCGGTGTGGAACCGCCAGCACATCGACCACATCCAGATCGACGTGCCCGAGACGATCGGCATCGGGTCCCGCGCGGCGTTCTACGAGGAGACCGGCGCCATGCGGGACATGGTCGTCAGCCACCTCTTCCAGGTCCTCAGCGTCATCGCGCTCGAGCCGCCGGTGTCCCTCGACTCCGACCCGCTCATGGACGAGAAGCGCAAGGTGTTCGAGTCGATGGCGCCTGTCAGCCCCGACGACGTCGTCTACGGCCAGTACCGCTCGTACCGGTCGTCCGAGGGCGTGGCGCCGGACTCCGACACCGAGACCTTCGCCGCCATGAAGGTCGAGATCGACAACTGGCGCTGGTCCGGCGTCCCCATCTACCTGCGGACCGGCAAGGCGATGGCGGAGAAGCGCCAGACCGTCACGCTCGCGTTCAAGCGGCCGCCCCGGCAGATGTTCGTCGGCCGCGGCGTCGACGAGCGGTCCCGCGACCACCTGACCCTCGAGATGGCCGGCGACCAGGGGTTCGCGATCTCGTTCCTCGCCAAGCGGCCGGGACCCCGCCTCGAGCTCGGACCTGCCTCGATGCGCTTCAGCTACGAGGAGTCGTTCTTCTCCCGCGACGGCGGCGACCCCGTCAGCCGCATCGACGCCTACGAGCGCCTGCTCCACGACGCCCTGCTCGGCGACCGCACCCTCTTCACCCGGGCCGACGGCATCGGGCGCACCTGGGAGCTCGTCGAACCGATCCTGCGCCACCGCCCCGAGGTGCACCTGTACCACGACGGCTCGTGGGGCCCCGACGCCGCGGACGCGCTCATCGCCCCCCGCGGCTGGCACCTCCCGGAGGACCATGCCCACTGAGCTCGCTCACGACGACGCCCCCGAGCTGGAGGTGCACCCCGACGCCGCGGCGGTCACCGCACGCGTCTGCGACCTGGTGGTTGGGTGGCTCCGGTCCGCGCTCGACGCGCGCGGCTCCGCCGTGCTCGCCCTGAGCGGGGGCTCGACGCCGGTGCCGCTGTACATCGCCCTGGCCGGGGCGGACGTCGACTGGCCGCGCGTCCACGTGGTCCAGGTCGACGAGCGCCTGGCCCCCGCCGGCGACCCCGCCCGCAACTGGACGGCCATCGCGACCTCGCTGGTCGACCCCACCGGCGCCACGGGCCACCCGATGCCCGTCGAGGCCGCGGACCCCATCGGCGCCGCCGGCGCCTACGCCACCCGGATCGCCGCGCTGGGCGGCCTCGACGTCGCCCACCTGGGGCTCGGCGACGACGGCCACACCGCATCGCTGGTCCCGGGCGACCCCGTCGTCGACTCGACCGCCCGCATCGACCTCTCGGGCGTCTACCGGGGCCACCAGCGGATGACGATGACCGCCCCGGCGATCAACGCGGCCCGGTGGGTCGTGTGGCAGGTGTCCGGGCCGGGCAAGTCCGCGGCGTTGCAGGCCCTCCTGGACGGGCACCCACCCCTCCCCGCCCATCGCATCCGCCGCGACGCGGTCGTCGTCGCCGACGCCGAGGCGGCCCGGTGACGGCGCCGGAGGGCCGGCGGTCGCTGGTGGTGAAGGCCACCCACGCCGCCGACGACCCCGAGCGGGCGAACCTCGCCTGCAACGTCGCCTCGGTCGCGGTGGCGAGCGGGCTCGACGTGCACCTGTTCCTGGCCGTCGAGGGGGTCAGGCTGGCGGTGCCGGGCGTCGCGGAGGGCATCGCGGTGCCGGAGGCGCCGCCGCTGGTGGACCTGCTGTCCGCGGTGTACGCGGCCGGGACGGTGACGGTCTGCACGCCGTGCGCGACCCGTCGCGGGATCGGCCCCGGCGACCTCCGCGACGGCACCGCGATGGGCGGGTCGGCCGGGTTCGTGGAGCTGGCGACGCGCCCGGGCGCGACCGCGCTGGTCTACTGAGCCCTCCACGTGCGGTTGGCGCCGCACACGGACCGACTCCGAGCCGGTTCCGGATCGGGTCCTGCGGGTACACTGCCTCGCCCACGGGGGCGGATGCGCGGGTCGCGGAACGGTTGGGAGGCTCTCGAGACGGATGGTTGACGAGCTCATCGAGCGGGCGGACGTGGGTGTCCAGCCGCTCCTCGCGGTCCTCACGCGGTTCGTCCGCGCGCTGCACGGCGACGAGCCCACCGCGGCCGCGCTCGTGGACCTGTGCCAGGACGTGTCGGCGGTCATCGGTGCGGAGGGCGCCGGCGTGATGATCGCCGACGACGGCGGGGCGCTCCGCGTCGTCGCGGCCTCCGACGAGCGGTTCCGGAGGATCGAGGCCGCGCAGATCGAGGCCGGCGAGGGGCCCTGCATCCACGCCTACTCGACCGCGTCGCCGGTCGTGGCCGACGACGCGGAGGTGGCTGCGAGGTTCCCCGCGTTCGCCCAGCACCTCGGCGTCGTGCCGTTCCGCATGGTCCACGCCGTGCCGCTCCACGCCGACGGTCACACCTTCGGGTCGCTGAACTACTTCTGGGCCGCGCCGGCGGCGCTGGGCGTCGAGCAGCGGGAGGTCGCGACGCTGATGGCCGACCTGGCGGCCGCGTACCTCATGATCGTCCACGACCTCGAGGTGTCCTCGTCGATGGTGACCAACCTCCAGCGCGCGCTGAGCTCGCGGGCGGTCATCGAGCAGGCCAAGGGGGGGCTGGCGATGCTCGAGGGCATCACGCCGGCGGGCGCGTTCGACGCGATCCGCCGGTACGCGCGCGCACACCGGCGACCGGTCGCCGAGGTCGCGGAGGACCTGATCGAGGGGCGGCTGCCGGTCGGCGACGTCCTCGGCTGAGGCGCGTCCTCAGACCAGCACGGGGTCCGAGGCGGTCATCATCCCGGTGCGGGCCGGCCACGCCGAGCTGCGCCCGTCCACGCAGGCCAGGTGGTCCATGAGGCGGAGGCGGGCCCGCTGCAGCGCGGTGACGCCGGCGGCCGGGACCGATGGCCGCCTGGCCGCCAGCCAGTCGGCGGTCACGCGCTGCCCGGGCATCAGGTAGCGGTACACGGGGACCTGCTCGCCCGGACGCTCGAGCGCCTGGTCCACGGCGCGCCCGAGGAGGTCGTGGTCGTCGTGGGTGCCCGCACCCGTGGCCGGGGCGATCACGAGGTCGTGGCCGATGGCGAGGGACCGGAGGTCGGCGATCAACTCGGCCTCTGCGGGTCGGTCCCGTCGACCGCGGTGCACCGCCTCGACCGGCCCCGCCAGGTGGCCGTGGACGTCCTCCAGGGCGGCCCAGCGCCGCGGGTCGCTCGGCGCGACGTCCTCGTACTGGCTGACGACCGTGATGCGCCACCCCGCCGAGGAGAGGGCGTGCAGGCCCACCCCGAAGCCGACCGCGGCATCACCGGGGTGAGCGGCCAGCACCAGCGCGGACCGGGGCGGGAGACCCCACTCGAGGGGCGGGGGACCGGGCAGGACACCGAAGACCTCGTCGACGGTCGGGGCAGCGGAGATGACGGTCCGGTGGCCGTTCGTGGCGTCGAGCATGACGCGCCTCCAAGCGATGGCGTTCGGCCCCGGACGTGGCGTGGGAGGGAGGCGGGGTTCGGGCCGGTCGCAGGTGGCGCCGGAGGGCCAGGGGCGGATGCCCCGTCACCTCCACACTCGCCGAGCCCGGGCCGGTCCGCAAGGTCCAACCGGCCCGACGGTCAGAGGATCGGCTTGCCGCCGGTCACCGCGAGGCGGGCACCCGAGACGTAGCTGGCCTGGTCGTCGGCCAGCAGGACGTAGGCGGGCGCCACCTCCGCGGGCTGCCCCGGACGGCCGAGCGGCACGTCCTCGCCGAAGGTCTCGACCTGCTCGGCCGGCATCGTCGAGGGGATCAGCGGCGTCCAGATCGGCCCTGGCGCCACGCTGTTCACGCGGATGCCGCGCTCGGCCAGCATCTGGGCGAAGCTGGCCGCCAGGTTGGCGATCGCCGCCTTGGTGGCGGCGTAGGGGGCGAGGGTGGGTCGCGGCATGTCGGAGTTCACCGACGTGCTCGCGATGATCGACGAGCCGGACGGCATGTGGGGGACGGCGGCCTTGCACAGGTGGAACATCGCGGAGAGGTTCACGGCCAGGGTGTGGTCCCACTCCTCGTCCGGGATATCCTCGAGGGATTCCCGGGTCATCTGGTACGCCGCGTTCGGGACGAGGACGTCGACGCGCCCGAACTCCTCGACGGCGCGGTCGACGATCGCGCGGCAGTGCGCCGGATCGGCCAGGTCCCCGTCGACCAGCACGGCCCTGCGGCCGGCCTCCTCCACCCAGCGCGCGGTGTCCCGGGCGTCCTCGTGCTCGTCGAGGTAGCTGATCAGGACGTCGGCGCCCTCGCGCGCGAAGGCGATGGCCACGGCCTTCCCGATGCCGCTGTCCCCGCCGGTGATCACCGCGGCCTTGCCCTCGAGCCGGCCGGACCCCCGGTAGCTCTCCTCCCCGTGGTCCGGTCGCGGGGTCATCGCGGTCTCGGTGCCGGGGGGTCGTTGGGTCTGGGGCCCGGGCATGGCGTGCTCCTGTGGTCGGGGACCCCCCTGCCCTTCCCGCGTCCGCCGCCGGTGCGAACCGGCCGATCAGGCGCGCTGCGCGACCTGGCTGGCGGTGCCGCGCGCACGCGCGACCAGCTCGGCCAGGGCGGTCGCGTCGGGCACTCCTGAGACGCGCCCCCACAGCGTCCCGTCGGCCCCGACCACGAGGGTGGTCGGTGCGCGCAGAACGCGATGGCGCCGTGCGAGGTCGACGGCATCGGCGACGTCGAGCGCCACCACCGACACGTCGGCGTGCTCGGTCGCGACCTCGTCGAGGACCGCACGCGCGGTGGCGCAGGCGGCACAGGACGGCGCGGTGAGCTCCACCAGCACCAGCGGCGTGGTCGGCTGCACGACCGCGACGACGTCGGCCGCCTCGCCGGGGGGCCTCGCGCCCGACGACGCCGTGGCGCGGGTCGGGCGCACGCGGCCGTCCCACGCCGTGCGGGCAGCTGCGAGGACCGTGGCCAGCGCGACCACGGCGACGAGGACGAGGAGCCGGTCCACGGGCTACCGGGTCACCAGGCGGACGCCGACCGCGTGGACCTCGCAGGCGACGCAGATGCCGGTCGCGGCGAGCAGGCCGGACAGCCCGACCACGACGAGGACCAGGCCCCACCCGACCGCCGTCGCGCCGGCGAGGAGCGCGACCAGGCCGGCACCGCTGACGAGCAGCCCCATCAGCTGGGCGAAGCGGGGCCCCGTCGCCGGTTCGGTCGCCGGCGGCGGTCCGAGGTCGAGGCGGCGCACCGCGAGGCGGAACAGGGCCCCGTAGGGGGACCAGCGCAGCCCCGCCAGTGCCGAGACGGCGAAGACCGCGACCTGGACGGCCACGAGGGCGGGCGCGTCGAGCAGGAACGCGGTCGACAGGACCACGGCCGTGATCGCAGCGGAGGCCCTCGGGCCGCGCACGTCGATCTCGGCGTCGCTCCGGTCGGTGGGAGTGGGTGTGTGGTCCGTGCTCACCGCTCAGGTCCTTCGAGGTGGATGCCGCACTCGGTCTTCGACTGCCCCGCCCAGCGGCCGGAGCGGGGGTCCTCCCCGGGCGCCACCGCGCGGGTGCACGGGGCGCAGCCGATCGAGGAGAAGCCGCGCTCGGCCAGGGGGTGGGGCGGCAGGCCGTGCAGCCGGCGGTGGCCGGCGACGTCGGCGGCGGTCCAGGTGGCCAGCGGCGCCACCTTGAGCAGCACCCGGCCGCCCGTGGTGGCCGTCGTCACGATCGGCGTGCCGGCCCGCTCGGCGGTCTGGGACCGGCGGACCCCCGTCGCCCACCCGTCGTAGCCGGCCAGCGCGTCGTCGAGCGGCGCGACCTTCCGCAGCGCGCAGCAGGCGTCGGGGTCGCGCAGGTACAGCCCCGCGCCGTGCTCGCGGGCCTGCTGCTCGACGGTCAGCGCGGGGGTGACGTCGATGACGGCGCGGAGGCCCAGCAGGTCCGCGAGCTGGTGGCGGTAGGCCAGTGACTCGGCGAAGTGGAAGCCGGTCTCGAGGAACAGCACCGGGATGTCCGGGTCCACCTCGGCGACCAGGCTGAGCAGGACCGCGGCGTCCGCCCCGAAGCTCGAGGTGATGCAGAACCGGGGGATGGCGGTCGCGGCCCAGCGCAGGACGTCGGTCGCCGGCGCGCCCTCGAGCTCGATCGCGGCGGCGCGCACGTCGGCATCGGTCGGCAGCTCGAGCGCGGTGCTCACCACGTCAGCACCCCTTGGGCGTCGGCGATCCGGTCGGTGATGTCCGCGTCGTCGACGACCTGGACGCCGGGCAGCAGCTCGTCGGGTCCGATGCCGTGCCGGGCGAGGGCGTCGTCGTGGACGAGCACCTCGATGCCGCTCTCGAGCAGCGCCCGCAGGTCGTGGGACGGGGCGGCGGGTGGGAACGCCGCGCCGGCGATCGTCCGCGGCGGCACCTCGGCCGCCGCCACCGCCAGGCGGACCGCGTCAGTGAGCAGGACGACGGTCAGGTCGACGTCCTGGGTGACCGCGTATGCGTTGGCCTCGAGGGACGGCTCGGACCCGCGGGGCGCCCCGGGGGCGTGGCGGATCAGGCTGACGAGCCTGCGGGGCATCAGGCGCACACCCCCACGCTGAGCACCAGGTCCGCCTCGCGGACGATGCCCCAGAGGTCGTGGTGGTCGCCGGCGATCACACCCCGCACCTGGTCGCGCGCGACGCCGAGGGCTTCGGCGGCCGGGTCCTCCACGATCCAGGTGAGGGGTCCGCCGTGCACCCCGGCGCGGATCAGCCCCTCGACCGCGGCGGCGACCGGGTGGCTGCCCGCGGAGAGCACCGCTGCCTCGTCGTGGGCGAAGACGCGGACCGCGACGCCGCGCTCGACGAGGCGTTCCACCAGGCCCAGCGCCGTCGTGGTCTGCTCGGTGGCGCCGGACTGGTTCAGGATGAGGGCGACGGTGCGGATCACGGTCAGAGCCAGATCGTCTTGTCGGTGGCGTCGACGAGGAGGTCGCCGACCGCGGCCAGGTCCGTGGGGCTGATGCCGTCGGCGATCGCGGTCGTCGGCAGCCCGCGACGCCGCAGCGCCGCGGTGTCGACCAGGACCGTCGCGCCCGCGTCGATCGCGGCCGTGACCCGCCCGTGGGAGGGGTGCGACGGCCGGGCGAGATCCGCCGCGCGGTCGAGCAGGACGGCCGTCACGTCCTCGCGCGCCGCGAGGCGGCCGGCCAGGACGAGCGGCCAGCAGTCCCCCGCGGACAGCAGGACGGTGGTGGCCACGCCTACGCCGCCTTCTCGATCAGCAGGCGGATGGCCGGACGGCCGCTCGCGTCCTGCGCGCGCTCGACCGCGACCAGCGCGTGGCCGGCTCGGTCCGCCCAGCGGGCGAACGCAGCCGGTGACCCCGGTCCCTCCGCCAGGACCTCGAGCACGTCGCCGGGCCGGAGGTCCGTGATGGCGCGCATCGCCTCGACCACGCCGGAGTCGCGGGACTTGCCGCGGGCGTCCAGGGTGGCGGCGGCGACGATCGTCGACCGGGGTGCGCGGCCACCGGTGGCGGTCAGGCGCCAGACCCGGCCGTGTCGGCTGCCGCTCGAGGTCTCGGTCAGGTCCGCGGCGACCCCGCTGCCCTCGCAGGCACCTGCCAGCAGGCCGCGCTCCAACGCCTCGGCCAGGGCGGGGTCGAGCCGCTCGACCAGCGCGACGGAGGGGGACAACCCGGTCACCTCCGCCCAGTCGCTGCCCGCCCGGCTGACCTTCACGTCCGGTGCGTACGTGCGCAGGGCACGTGCCGCGCGCTGGGCGGCATCCCCCAGCGCACGGCCGGGTGGCGGGTCGCCGGGGAGCGCGGCGACGAGGCGCCGCCCCTCCTCCTTCGCGCCGTCGTGGGCGCGTGTCACGAGCGGCGGGTTGCCGGGGCGGTCGAGCAGCGTCACCAGCAGCCGCACCATGAGCGCGGCCGCCGCCCCGCCCGCCGGCTGCGCCGCGCCGTCCAGGGCCGCGTGCTCGTCGAGCTCCGGGCGCGCCCGGTACACCCGCGCGGGTCGTCCACCCCCGGGGTGCTTGCGCTGCCCGACGGTCAGCAGGCCGGCGTCGGCGAGGACCCCGAGGTGGGTGCGCGCGACGTTCGGGTGCAGGTCGAAGGTGTCGGCGACGTCGCGGACCGTCAGGGCGCCGTCGATCTGGCGCAGGTGGTCGTAGATCCCCGCGCGGGTCGTCGACCCGAGCGCGCGGCTGATGCTGACGGGCCCTGACATGCGCCCTGTTCTACCCATGGGGAGATCCCACCGGATGGTGGAAACGGTGTCAACCCCATCACCCGGTGGTGGGTAACCGTGTCAACCGGTGGCGCCGCCTGCGAACGGGGGCAGCAGCGCCACCTCCGCCCCGGCCGGGATCGTCACGTCCTCGTCGCGGTCGACGGGTGTCCCGGCGACCATGACCGCGGCGATCCGCGAGCGCTCGGCGAAGCGCGGCCCGAAGCGGTCGGCCAGGTCGCCGAGCAGGACGTCGAGGCGCACCGGTGCGTCCACCTCCACCGCGGCGGTGTCCGCGGCATCCCGCAGCGCCGCGAACAGCACCACCGTGGCGCGTCGCCCCTCGGCCATGTCTCCCTGCCCTCCTGTGCCGTCCGCCGGTCTTCGACTACGTCGGCGGGTTCGCCGCTTGCTAGCGTCTCGCACGGTACTGCGCCGCGGGCTCGCGGGCGCGCCCACCGACGCGAGGAGTTGACGTGCACCTGCTGGTCCTGCTGGGCAGCTCCGGCGGGCCGCACGCCCTGCTGCCGGCCCTCGAGTTCCTCGACCACACCGTGACCACCGCCGCGCTGGTGCCCGAATCGCTCGACACCGCCGCGGACGCCGAGGTCGTCGTGGTCGACGCGACCACGAACCTGGCCGCGGCCTCCCACACCTGCCGGGCGGCCGCCACCGCAGAGGCCATGCGGCCGATCCTGGTGGTCGTCGACGAGGGCGGGTTGGCAGCGCTCAAGACGACGTGGGGCTTCGACGACATCGTCCTGCCGCGGGCGGGCCCCGCGGAGCTCGAGACCCGGATCCGCCTGCTCGGCGAGCGCGTGCAGGCGGCTGGCGGCGGCAGCGTCTCGCGGGTCGGCGACCTGACGATCGACGAGACCACCTACGTGGTGCGGCTGAAGGGCGAGCCCCTCGACCTGACCTTCCGCGAGTTCGAGCTGCTGAAGTACCTGGCGGCGAACCCCGGGCGGGTCTTCACCCGCTCCCAGCTCCTCAGCGAGGTGTGGGGCTACGACTACTACGGCGGCACCCGCACCGTCGACGTCCACGTGCGGCGGCTCCGCGCGAAGCTCGGCAGCGAGTACGACGCGATGATCGGCACCGTGCGGGGGGTGGGCTACAAGCTCGACCCTCAAGGAGCGGGCGGCGCTGCCGATACCTAGGGGGTCGTCGTCGGCCCGGTCGGGTCGGCTGGAGCAGACCAACCCGGGTCACGGGGGAAGGGGACACGTCGATGCGCGCTGCGGCCGCCGATCTCGAGGAGCACCTCCAAGCCGAGGACGGGGTGGTCGAGGTCGCGAAGGTCCTCGCCCACCTCGACTTCCCCTGGGCCGTCCTGCCCGCGGGGCCTCGCCGGTGGGCGCCGAGCGACCTGTCGGTCGAGGTGGACGGCGATCGCCTGTCCGCGGTCCGGATGACCTACCGCACCGTCGGCGACCGGGTGGTGGTCGTGGCGGGCTGCCGCGCCGGCGTCGACGTGGACGACCTTGCCGAGCGCCTCTCGACCCCGCTGATGTGGACCCACCTGCGGCGCCTGCGCCGCGAGCTCCCGCCGGCGGCCATCCTGGCGGCTCTGCGCGGCGAGCCGGAGTGGGAGTCGGGCATCGGCGCGGGGTGGCGCTTCGGCGTCGCCGGCGTGGGCGAGCGGCCGGTCCGGCTGGCGCACCGCCGCCACGATGCCGGTGACGTGCTCGTCGCCGTCCACGGCGTCGCCCGCGAGGAGGTCGACACGCTGGTCGCGAGCCTCGAGGCGGTCGAGCCGGGCAGCGAGCTGACCGAGGACCTCGGCGTGCGCCACCGCCGTGCGCTGGCCCAGCGCTGGTGGGACGCCCCCCGGGCCCCCTGGACGCCGGACGAGGACTGACCCCGATCGGGCCAGGTCAGTCCGCCGGGCGGAGCAGCGTCCGACCGCCCGTGGCCGCAGACGCCACGTCGTCGACGTAGCACACCTCGGAGTACACGACCTCGAAGCCCTCGGAGGTGTACAGGGCCACCGGTCCCTCCTCGGCCCGGTCGACGTACAGCACGATCGACTCCGACCTGGTCGCGAGGTGCCGCATCCCCACCCGGAGCAGGTGGCGCCCGAGCCCGATGCCGCGGCCCCGGGGGTGGACGGCCAGCACGTAGACCTCGCCCAGCGGGCCGTGGGGCCGGTGGTCCTCCGCGTCGTGGGTGTGCCACTTGGTCCAGTGGAACCCGAGGGGCTCGCCCTCCCCGCCGTCGGCGGTCCGCCGGAAGGCCATGAACAAGCCGTCGGGGTCGAACCACGGCAGGTCGCGGCGGGAGGCGAACTCGTCGTGGTCCCAGCCGCCGTTCTCCGGGTGGCCCTCGAACGCCGCGTTGTTGACCTCGAGGAACGCCGCCTCGTCACGCCGTCCCCGGTAGGGGCGGACGAGGACGCCCTCAGGGCCCGACCGCGGCGGGGGGATCGGCGTCGCCGGGCGGCGCATGAACGCGAGCTCGCGCTGGATCGCGAACCCCATGCCGGCCGCGAGCGTGTCGTGGGGGTCCTCGACGCGGTGGACCCAGAGGAACATCCGGCCCCCGCCGGCGCGCGCGACGGTGCTGCGGGTGGCGTCGAGCAGGCTCGCCTGGATGCCCTGGTCGCGGTGGTGGGGGTGGACCACGACCTCGACGGCGACCCGCGGGTCCCGACCGATGGGGTTCCAGCGCAGGTGGGCGTAGCCGATCAGCCGGTGGTCGTCGGTGTAGGCGAGGATCCCGTCCCAGTCGGACGCACCGACCCGCAGGTGGGCCATCTTGTGCTCGCCGATGGGGGCGTGGCCCTCGATCCCGGTGGTCACGTCGAGCAGGCTGGTGATCTCCGCCAGGGCGGTCCGGTCGAGGTCCTGGCGCAGGTGGAGGTGGTGCACGGGCGACAGGGTAGGTGGCGGTGCGGGACGCGTTGGCATGGCGTTGGCGACACCGCGGGGGGCTGCGCTACACTCTCCGTTCCGCCGTCCGGAGCAGCGCTCTGCGGTTGACGGACCAGCCGGCAGGTAGCCTGCCCACGGGCCGTTAGCTCAACGGGTAGAGCTCCGGACTTTTAATCCGGCGGAGCGGGTTCGAGCCCCGCACGGCTCTCGGGCCAGCTCGAGAGAACCAAGTGCATAGACGCGGTCCACCGGGCAAGATGGCGGACCGCACACCGAGGACCTGTGGAGCAGCTAGGAGTGCTCGTCACCCTGTCAAGGTGAAGGCCGCGGGTTCAAATCCCGTCAGGTCCGCTGCGCCCCGCACATCGCGGGGCGCTGCCACATCTGCCCCCGGCCCGGGCAGACCCGGTCAGGTAGCTCAGTTGGCAGAGCGATCGACTGAAAATCGATAGGTCGGCGGTTCGACCCCGCCCCTGACCACCACAGAAGAGCAGGTCAGACGCCGATCGACCGGCCCTCCTCCGACCCGGCGGTCAACGTCGGTCGACAGCGAGTACTGCTGGCTACTCGATGATCCGAAGGACCGGGATGCAGGCGAAGACCCGCCCGTAGTTCCGGCCGGTCAACTCCGTCAGGACACCCGCGTCCACCAAGCGCTTGATGGCATTGTTGGCGGTTGGGTAGGCCACTCCGTGTTGGCCAGCGGCCTGTGTCGGGCTCACAACGGGGTAGCCGATCAGGGACTCCGCGATCTGAACCGCTGTCCCGCGAACGTTCTGGTCCCTCAGCTCATGGACGATCCGCTCGCGGGTATCGAGGAGAGCCTTGATCCGTCCCAGGGCGTCGTCAGCCGACTTCGTGAGCACCTCCGCGAAGAACTCGATCCAAGGCTCGAAGTCGCCTGTCTCAGACACCCGGCGTAGGTGGTCCGTGTACTCGTCTCGTCGCGGCTCGAGGTAGGGGGAGATGTACAAGATGGGCACCTGCAACACGCCTTCCGCGAGTAGGTGCAGGGCGATGAGCAGTCGGCCGATGCGACCGTTGCCATCGTGGAAGGGATGCAGGGTCTCGAACTGGTAGTGACCAACGATCACGCGCACCAGGAGGGGGATGTCATGGTCTTCGGTGGGTGAGAGCTGCCCGTGAATCCAGCGCTCCCAATCTCGGATGCCCTGCTCCAAGGGCTCGCCAGGAGGTGGTGGCACGAATCGGGACTGATGGATGCGGGCCTCCTTCGGGTCGATCCACACCTGCTCCCGTCGCGGGGCGCCCGCTTGATAGCTGTCACCCCTGGTCCCCGCGACCAGCATCTTCTGGAGTTGGCTGAGCAGGTTGATCCCGATGGGGCGCTCGCGGATCAAGTCCAGCGCGTGCTCGGTGGCCCGGACGTAGTTGCGCACCTCGCGTACATCGCCAGCAAGCGCCTCGTCTGAGAGGAGGTCGGCCTCGAAGACGTCCTGCACCCCTGCGTAGGTGCCCTCCAGCGCTGAGGTGCTGACGGCTTCGCGCCTGATGACCGGCCGTACCAGGAGAAGCGGGTTGGGAAGCAGGCGAGCCATGCCGTCCAGGCGACCAAGGGCCAACGTGGCTTCGTTGATGGCGGTGAAGGTCGCCTGACTCAGCGGAATGGTGGCTGGCAGAGGGTGGGGTACGTACGCGAAGTGGTCGTAGTACTGGTCGTCCCGCCGGTCATGCACATGTACCGGGACCAGCTGGCCGATCGGCGAGTTCTTGAAGCGCTCGATGTCCAAGGCTTTTAACGCTAGCAGCCTTCAGCGTTAAATTTACAGCCCCGTATTTAACGCCACCGAATACTCTGAAGCTCACAATGAACGGAGTTCGGCCTGCGCGTTAGTTTCCGGGCTCGGAATTAACGGCTTGACACGTTGCCGCATCCGGTGGGGAAGGCTCCCCCACGGGACGTGCACCTCTTGTCGCGCCTCATGGACCGCTGCCCCGCCTGCTCACGGCCGTTCAAGGCCAGCGTTGACCTACGCCAGGAACCTCCCACGGGTCGGGCGTCCTGCCCGTGGTGTCACGCCGCGGTCACGTTGACCGTCTGATCTCGACGCGGGTAGCCCAACTCGTCCATGAGGGACGTCACCTCATCCTCCTCGATCACACGGCCGTCTAGGGCGGTCAGACGCTCGGCCAGCGGTTCGGGCGGGTGGTCGCAGATGATCTTGAACGCGAGCGACCGGGCCTCCTCCCACACCTGGCTCGGGCACAGCACGGCGCGACTGAAGATCGATAGGTCGGCGGTTCGACCCCGCCCCTGACCACCAGGCGGATCCGCTCAGCGGCGGTGCAGCGCCAGGAGCGCGAGGTCATCGCGCAGCCGGCCGCCGTCCTGGCGGCGCACGGCGCGCTCGATCGCGGCGATCATCCGGTGCGGGTCGCCGGGCGCGCTGGCCGCCGCCGCCGCGACGCCCGCGACGCCGAGCATGGCGCCGCCGTGGCGTGCCTCGGTGGCGCCGTCGGTCACCAGCACGAGGGTCTGCCCGGGGGCGAGCTCGACGCGCTGCACGTCGATGACCACGTCCGGGACGGCGCCGAGCAGCGTCCCGCGCACCTCGACCACCTCGGCGCCGTCGGGCCCGACGACCATCGGGTCGGGGTGCCCGCCGCTGGCGAGCTCCACGGTGACGCCGCCGTCGGTCAGGTCGACGAACCCCAGCGTGACGGTGCAGAAGCGCTCGTCGTCGTCCGCGGCGGCGGCCTCGAGGAGCGCCTCGTTCAGCCGCAGGAGGATCTCGGAGATCGACAGCGGGGTGGCCGTCAGCGCCCGCAAGGTGTGGCGCACCAGGCCGGTGACGGCGGCCGCCTCGGGGCCGCTCCCGCAGACGTCGCCGATCGCCAGCGCCCAGTGCGTCTCGTCGCAGCGCCAGACGTCGTAGAAGTCCCCTCCCACCTCCATCGCGTGGGTGAGGGGGTGGTAGGCCGCAGCGACGTCCAGCCCCGGGATGCTCGGCAGGCGGGCCGGCAGCAGGGTCGCCTGCAGCCGCTCGGAGATCTCCTGGCGCTGGCGGTACAGCTCCGCCCGGTGCAGGGCCTGCGCGGTCTGGGCCGCCATCGCGGTGACGAAGCTGCGCTCCTCGTCGTCGAAGAGCCGGGCCTCGGCGAAGCTGAACCGCAGGGCGCCCAGGCGGCGGTCGCCCAGCGACACCGGCACCGCGCACATGGCCACGGTGGCCGGCTCGAAGCCGATCAGGTCGGGGAAGCGAGCGTTCCGCTCGGCCACGGTCTCGAGCCACACCGGCTCGCCAGTGCGCATCGCCTCCGCTGCGGGCAGCTGCGCATCGGGGTGCTCGTCCCGCAGGCGACCCATGACGTCAGGGGTGTGCCCCACCGCGCCCGGCACCCCCAGGGTCTCCGAGTCCGTCGCCAGCAGGATGACCCCGCCCGACGCGCCGAGGGCCGTGACCCCCTCGTCGAGGACCGCTCGCGCGACCGCCTCGGGGGTGAGCGCCGCCGACAGGGCCACCGCGAGCGACTGGAGCCTGGCGCCCTGGTCGGCGAGCCGGTGCGCGGTCGCGACGACCTCGATCTCGCGGAGCAGGTGCTCGGCGAACCGGCGGGGCCGCCGGGGCGTCGGGTCGTCGAGGGCCTCCAGGCAGGCGATGTACTCGGTGACGTACCAGCGGTGGAACACCCGGTGCTGGGGCGGGGACTCGAGGGTGAGCAGCCGTGCGGCGCGGCAGAACGCGTTGGCCTGGTCGAGCGCGTCGAGGTAGGCCCTGCCCGCCGCCACCGTCCCGGGGACGTCGTCCGGGACGTCGAGGACCACCCCGACCTCCTCATGGGCGCCAGCAGCCGCCTGCACCGCGAGGCGCTTGAGGGTCTTGCGCGGCTCGGCGAAGCCGTGCACCACGACGTCGATGAGACGGCTGACCGGTTCCGGCACCTCGTCGCCCATCCCGCTGTCAGACCCGCCGGCGATCAGCGTGAACTCACGGACCAGGCCGTCGACGTGCGCCTTCGCGTCGAGCAGCAGCCGGGTCGGGACCGTCCCGAGGTCGATCGCCTGGACCTGCGGACGAGCTGGGAGGTCCAGCTCGTCGTCGGACCACATGGCCAGCAGCGACGCCTCGTCGAGGGGACCAGCGGACGGCTCGTCCGCGGCCGGTCCGGTGCGGAGCTCCGCCCAGACGGCCTTGCCGTCCGGCAGCGCGTCGACCCCCCAGCGGGCAGCGAGGGACTCGACGAGCTGCAGGCCCCGCCCCGTCATGGCGTTCCCGGCCGGCCCGGTCCGCACCGGTGGGGCGGTGCTCGAGTCCCGCACCTCCACCCGGGCGCCGTCCGGGTGGTCCACCACCGCGAGCCTGGCCACCCCGCCGGTGTGCAGGAACACGTTGGTGACCAGCTCGCTGACGATGATCTGCGCATCGGTGATGACGTCGGGGAGCGCGAGCCGACGGAGCTGCTCGGCCACGAACCCGCGCGCCTGGCTGAGCATCGCCGGGCCGTCGAGCACCAGGACCTCAGCGCCCATCTGGTCGCTCGCCACCGCGTCGGATCACCACCTCGTCCTGCCGTCTGTGTGACACAAGAGGCTATCTCACGCCTCGGAGGGGACGTCTGCGACCGGTGCCGGGACGACGATCCGGACCGTCGTCCCGCCCGGTCCGCTCCCGACCGTCATGCGGCCGCCGAGCAGCTGCGCGCGGTAGCGGACCGAGTCCAGGCCGTATGACCCCGGCGGGCTCGTCGGGGGGCACCCGCCCGGTCCCCGGTCGACGACCTGCAGCAGACCTTGGCGCCGACCGAGCACCAGTGCCACGTTGGACAGCGCGCCCCCGGCGTGCGCCGACACGTTCGCGAGCAGCTGGCGGCCCATCCGGTAGAGGGTGTTGACGTGGGGCTCGAAGGCGCCTGCCGACTCCGGCTCGATCGACGTGTCGACCGTGGCGGCGGGGTCGACGGTGCGGGCCAGATCGGTCAGCGCCGACACCAGCTCGGGGACGGTGCGGACGCCCCGGTGGTCGGCGACCAGGTGGCGCAGCTGCACCGATGCCTCCTCGAGCGCGCTGATGGCCGCCGCCATCGCCGGCGTCGGCGGGTGCTCGCGGGCCAACCCGTCGAGGAGCAGCCGGACGACGGTGAGGCGCTGGATCGGGCCCTGGTCGAGCCGTCCGGCCAGCTCGGCGTACGCGTGCTCCTGGCGAGCGAGCACGTGCGCCTCCGCCCTCGCGGCGCGGCTGGTCATCATCGCCCGCAGGACCGCCTCCTGGGTCGCCACCCGGACGTCCTGCAGCCGGTCCCTCCGGGCCTCCAGGGATTCGGCGGTGTCGGCGAGGACCGTCACGACCACGCGCGAGTCGCCGCTGTCGTCGGCCAGGACCACCAGCGCGTGCGCGTCGGCCTGGGCGACGCCGAGGTCCTCGAGCGGGCCGCCGCCCGGCCGGATGGTGATCGACTCGTCCTCGTCCAACGCGATCGCGCACCCCCGCGACGGGGCGGTGAGCGGTGTGGACGAGCCGATGAGCACCCAGCGGCCCTCGCGGAGCACCAGCACGCCGGCGGGGGCGCCGTCGAACGCCGCGCTGACGACCCGTGCCAGCGGCGGCGCCGGCGCGTCGGACAGCGCGGGCGGCGTGGGCGGGAGGGGTCGCCAGGCGTCGGGGGCCGGCCCGAGGGGCGCGGCGGTCACCTCCAGCGCCTCCTCGAGCGGCAGGGCCCGGGCGTACAGCCAGCCCTGTGCGTGCTCGCACCCGCGCTCGAGGAGCCAGTTCCGCTGGATCACGGTCTCCACGCCCTCGGCGACCACGTCGAGGTCGAGCTCCCGGGCCAGCTCGAGGATCTTCCGGGCCACGACCGTCCCGTCGCCGGGCAGCCGCTTGACGAAGCCCCGGTCGAGCTTCAGGCGGTCGACGGGGAGGCGGTGGAGGTACTCGAGGGAGGAGTAGCCGGTCCCGAAGTCGTCGATCGCGATGCGGACCCCGAGCGCCTTCAGCTGCAGCAGCGCCGCACCAGCCGTCGCCGGGTCCTCCATCAGCGACGACTCGGTGATCTCGAGGGTCAGCAGCGGCGCGCTGAAGCCCGTCTCGCGCAGCGCGGCGTCCACCACGTCGGCGAAGCCGGGCGACTGCAGCTGGTGCATCGACACGTTCACCGACAACGACAGCGAGTGGCCGAGCTCGTGCTCCCACCGCGACCCGACGCGGCACACCTCCTCGATCGCCCACCGCCCGAGCTCGTGGATCGTGCCCGCCTGCTCTGCCCAGGGGATGAACTGGTCGGGTGGCACGACCCCCCGGTCGGGGTGCGTCCAGCGCATGAGCGCCTCGAAGCCGGTGACCTCTCCGCCGCCGATCGCGACGATCGGCTGCAACTCGATGCGGATCTGCCCGCGTCCGAGGGCGTGGGCCAGGTCGTCGCGCAGCTCCCGGATGCGGATCTCCCGGTCGAGGAGCTCGGTGCCGCCCACGACGATCTGCGCGCCCCCCCTCGCCTTCGCGGTCCGGGCGGCCCCCTCGGCCGTCAGCCACACGCGCTCGCCGTCCTCGACGTCGCCGCCGGCACGGGCGGCCACGCCGATGCTGCAGGTGAGGGACACCGCCGTCCGACCCCCGGTGTGCCCCGTCACGGCGGCGTCGACCGCCGGCACGGACACGTCGAGGGGGGTCCGGCAGCGCGCCGCGATCGCCTCGGCGACCTCGACCGCCTCGGCCTCCCCGCGGGGGCAGATCACGACGAACTCGTCGGAGGAGGGGCGACCGAGGGTGCAGTCGGCCGGGATGGCTGCCCGCAGGGACCGCGTGACCGCGATCAGGACGGCGTCCCCGACCACCCGACCGTGGCGGTGGTTGACCTCCTGGAACCGGTCGATGTCGGCGACGACGATGCCCAGCGGTGAGGCGCTCCTCGCACGGGCAGCCAGGGCGTCCACGATGCCGGCGCGGGTCAGGGCGCCGGTCAGCCCGTCCACGACGCGGTGCCGGTCCTGGCCGACGACGCGCTCGAGGGCCGTCCCGACCCGACGCAGGTAGGTGATCTGCGCGGACGACAGGTCGGTGTCGGCGTCGGTGAACAGCTCGAGCGCGCCGAGGAGCTCGCCGTCCAGCGCGAGCGGCACCGCGCAGCCGGTCCGCACCACCGGCGGGCGCCCACCCCGCGGCGCGAAGGCGGGGTCGCGGTGCAGGTGGCGGCGCACGACCGGGTCGGTCGCCGTGGTGCCGTCAGGTCGAAGGATCGGTGGCTCGGCAGCCGGGAGCGCGGCGGCCGTGGCCGCGACGAGCTGGTCGAAGCGGTCATCGTCCAGCCGGCTCCACACACCGGACGAGCGGAGCGCTCCGGGGTGGTCGGCGACCACCAGGTGGGCGGCGGGCCAGCCGAGCCCCGTCGCGATCGCGGTCAGCAACCGCTGGAAGCGGACGTGGGGGTCCGCGCCGGGCGCCGCGGCTGCCAGGCGCTCGACGGCGTGGAGGGCCTGCGCCATGCGGCCGGAGGCCGCGCGCTCCTGCGGCGGGCCCGGGGTGTCCAGGTGGGTGGCGGCCTGCGCCGCCAGGGCGGCGAGCGCGTCGCGTTGGGTCTCGGCGAGCTCCGCGCCGGCGGGGTCGATGAGCAGCAGGGCACCGAGGGGGCGGCCGTCGCGCCCGCGGAGGGGTGAGCCGAGCGCTGAGCCGGTCCCCGAGCCGACCCCCGACCGCTCGGGACCAGCCCGTGCGGGACCGGGCGGGTCCGCGAGCACCACCACGCGCGAAGATCCCTCCGCCGCCTCGACCGCGAGGCGGGCGGTCAGGTCGAGCCACGCGGCGTCGTCGGGCGCGTCGCCGTGGGCGGCGACGACCCCCACGCCGTCGGCATCGAGCACGATCGCGCCCGCACGGGCCCGGGTCACGTCGACGGCGACCCGGACGACCTCGCGCAGCGCGGGATCAGCCGGCTCGCCCGCTAGTCCGCGCACCGCTGCCACCGCCTCGACCCCCTCCTGCCGATCCCTCACATGTGCCCGTCCGCGTCGGCGCCGACCCCGATCCGCCCAAACCTAGCGGAGCGTGGTCGTGCCCTCATCCCCGGTGAGGGCGGCTGCGCCCGAGAGACCCTTGACCTGAAGTGCGCTTCAAGTCCTACGCCGCCTGCGCGGTCGCGTCATCACCCCCGTGGACGCCGCCTACGACGAGACCCGCGCGCTGTTCTACACCGGCTTCGACCGCCACCCGGCCGCGATCGTCCGCCCCCTCGACGCCCGCGACGTCGCCGCCGCCGTCCTCTGGGCGCGGTCGGTCGGCCTCGACCTCGCCGTGCGAGCCGGCGGCCACGGCCCCGCCGGCCACGCGGTGCCCGACGACGCGGTGGTGATCGACCTGCGGGACATGACCGGCCTCGACATCGACCTCGACACCCGCACCGCCTGGGCGGACGCCGGTCTGACCACCGGCCGGTACACCGCCGCGGTGGGCGCCCACGGGCTCGCGACCGGGTTCGGCGACACCGGATCGGTCGGCGTGGCCGGCCTGACCCTCGTCGGCGGCATGGGCTACCTGGTGCGCGCCCACGGGCTGGCGATCGACCAGCTCCTCGCCGCCGAGGTGGTCACCCGGCTCCGGTTCCGGCTCCACGAGGTCGGCACCGTCACCGGCGGCATGCTCCTGCTGCCCGGGACGCCGGATTCGAGGGGCCTGGCGGTCCCGAGGCGGTCCACGAGTCGTCGCGGACCCTGTTCCTCGACTCGGTGGGTGCACGGGAGGCAGAGGCGTTGATCGACCACGTCAGCCGGTCGACGGCCGACATGGCCATGGCCCACGTGCGCGTCCTCGGCGCGCGATGGCCCGGGTACCCGAGGACGCCACCGCCTTCGCCCACCGCGACCGCCGGGTGCTGCTCGCCCTCGACGCGGTGTACGGCGACGCCGCGCGCCGTCCGGAGCACGAGGCGTGGGTCGACGCCGCCGTCGCCGCGGTGGACCAGGGCGTCCCCGGCGCGTACGCCGGCTTCCTCGGCCACGGCGAGCGGGACGGCGCCCGCCGCGCCTACCCCGGGGCGACGTGGGACCGGCTCGCGGCGATCAAGCGGCGCTACGACCCAGACGACACCTTCCACCACACCCACCACGTGCCGCCGGCAGAGGGCTGACCACCACACATCGACCATCACCCCCGGTGACCCTCCACGCCGTCGGTTATCGGGGCAGGTCAGCGCGTCCGCGCCGCACGGATCGACCACCGTCGTGGTGTCCGCGACGCTCGTCAGTGGTCGATCCGTGGGGGAGGGCTACCCGATCGCGGCGAGGAGGTCGCGGCAGGCCTGCTCGCAGCGGCGGCACGCCTCGGCGCAGGTCGCGCAGTGGTCCATCCCGTGCTCGCCGTGCACCTCGCACTCCTCGGCGCAGGCGGCGCACGCGGCGATGCAGGCCTCGAGCACCGCGCGGGTCACGTCGGCGTCGAACGCGGTCTGGCGGGACAGCACGCGGCCCGTGGTCGCGCACACGTCGGCGCAGTCGAGGTCGAGGCGGATGCACCTGACCTGGCTCGCCACGTCCTCCTCGGACAGGCACGCGTCGGCGCAGGCGGTGCACGCCTGGGCGCAGTCGTAGGCGGCATCGATCGCCGCCGTGAGCGCCTGGACGTCGACGGGGTGCTCGCCGGGGTGCTGCTCGGCCATCGTGCGGGCGTAGGACATGCGGGTGCCTCCTCGGGGTGGGACGGGTCTCCACCCCCCACCTGTCCGGCACTCCCCGGGGGTCAAACCCGCCGGGGCGCCCTAGGATCCGGGCGTGCGGTCCGCGGGGGCCGCGGCCCGGCGATCGGAGGCGACGTGCACGACCTCGTCATCGTCCCGATCGCCGACGCGTTCATGCAGGTGGGCGTCGCCGTGGCCCTGACCCTGGCGGCGTTCGGGTGGCTCCAGCACCGCCACGGCCGGGCGCTGCTGCGCTTCCTGGCCACCCGGTGGCGCAGCGCGCCGCTGTTCGGGGCGCTGCTCGGCGTCGTGCCGGGGTGCGGCGGCGCGATCGCGGTCATGCCGCTGTACGCCCGGGGGACGGTGTCCTTCGGCACGGTCGTCGCGGCACTCGTCGCCACCATGGGCGACGCGTCCTTCGTCATCCTGGCCCTCGACCTGCGCACCGGGCTGCTCATCCACGGCATCCTGCTCGTCGCGGGCATCGCGACCGGCTACGCCACCGACCTGGCGGGCATCGCCCCGCGCAGCCGGCCCGCGGCAGTCGCGGGAGCCTCGGTCGGCGCCGCCGAGGCGTTCCCGCCGCAGCGGCGTGCCGCCGCCCTCGCCGTCCCCGCGTCCGAGCTCGTCCGCACCTGGTCCTTCTGGGTGCTGGCGGCGGCCGCGACCCTGGTCGCCGTCCCGGTCACCGCCCAGGTCACCTCCGGCGAGGCGCTGGCCCGGTCGCTCGGCGGCCTCGACCCCTACCTGGCCCTCGGGGTGACGGGGACGGCGTGCGCGGTGGCGGTGCACCTCACGGGTCGGCGGCACCGGTGCGCTGCGGCGACGTGCACCCCCGGCGTGCACGCGGACGGGCTGGCGGGCGTCCTGCGCCACGCCGCCCGGGAGACCTGCATGGTGACGACCTGGGTGGCCGTGGCCTACGTCGTGACCGCGCTGGTCATCGACCTGGGCGGGGTCGACCCGACGGCGCTCGCCGGCGCGGGCGGTCTGCTCGGGGTCGCCGTCGGCGCCGCGGTCGGCCTGATCCCCGGGTGCGCACCCCAGGTCCTGCTGACGGGCCTCCACGCGACCGGCGCGGTGCCGTTCCCCACGCTGCTGGCCAACGCCGCCAGCCAGGACGGCGACGCCCTCTTCTGGATGCTGTTCACCGACCGGCGGGCCGCGATCGTCGCGACGGCGATCACCACCGTGCCGGGCCTGGCGCTCGGGACCGTCTGGGTGCTGGCCGGCTGACCGGTCAGCGGCCCTCGACCGCGGCCGCGCCGAGGTCCTCGCCGCCCGTGCCGTCATGGGCGTCCGCGCCGACGTGGTCGGCCATCGCCGGGTGGGCGTCGGCCAGGTCGGGCACAGCCGCGTCGGGCGGGAGCGCCGCACCGTCCGGCAGCTGGTGGACGTCGGGCAGGTCGGCGGCGACCACGTCGGCGTCCCAGCCGCCCGCGCCTCCGACGTCGAACGCCATCGCGGCGGGCGGCAGGACCCACGCCAGGGGGAGGACGATGCGTCGCAGCTGGCGCAGCGGCAGCGCGAGGAAGGCGCGGACGACCTCGGGGTCGAACTGGCTGCCGCTGCACGCCGCGAGCTCCTCGCGGGCCGCCTGGACGCCCACGCGGGGCCGGTAGCGCCGCACGCCGGTCATGACCTCCACCGCGTCGGCGACCGCGACGATCCGCGCGGCCGGCGTGATCGCCTCGCCCGCCAACCCGCGGGGGTAGCCGCTTCCGTCCCACCGCTCGTGGTGCTGGGCGATGCCGTCGATGGCGTCGCCGAGGACCGGGCGGAGCGGCTCGGCCAGTCGGCCGCCCTCATCGGGGTGCCGGCGGACCAGGGCCCACTCGTCCTCGTCGAGGCGGTCGGGCTTGTTCAGCACCCCGGCCGGCACCGCCACCTTCCCGACGTCGTGCAGCAGCGCGACCCACCGCAGCCGCTCGAACGCGGCTCCCCGGATGCCCATCTCGGTGGCGAGGAGGTCGACGAAGGCCCGGACGCGCTCGGAGTGGCCCCGGCTGCCCCGGTCGTGCGCCGTCAGCCGGGTGAGCAGCGCGAGGGCGGTCGCGACGTGCGCCGCATCCGGCGGGCGGTCCCCGCCGGCGGCGGCGAGGCGCTCGAGAGCCCGGCGGCCGGACCCGCCCAGCAGCGCGGTGCGGAACCGCGACGGCACCGGATCCTCGAACGTCGCCGACAGCGACAGCAGGGCGGCGAGGGGCAGCAGCCGACGGGCGACCCGCTCGGTGCCGAGGACCGCGAGCGTGGCGCCCGCCATCGCTCCGGCGAGCCGCACCCACGCGGCTGCGCCGACGTCGCGCAGCAGTGCGGCCACGCCGATCCCGACGACCGCGCCGACGACGACCGGCAGGGCGATCCACGCGAGGCGTGCGAACGCGGCCGCCAGCGGCCGGGCCCGCCAGCGGCGCCCGCCGTCAGGCATCGACCCCCTCGGCGGCAGGTCCGACGGGGTCCTGGGGCGCCGCGCAGAACGCGCAGCGGCGGGCCGCCGCGGGGATGGTCGACAGGCACTCCGCGCAGCGGACCGTCGCGGCGTCCCCGCTGCGGGCGCGGGCGGCCCGCAGCCGGTTCATCGGCCGGACGACGACGAGGAACACGGCGGTGGCGATCAGCAGGAAGCCGATGAGGTCGTTCAGGAACCGGCCGTAGAGGAACGTCCCCCCGCCGACGGTGAGCGACAGCTGGCTGAAGTCCACCTCGCCCGGGATGGTGACCAGCGGCGTCAGCAGGTTGGCGACGAACGAGTTGATCACCCCGGCGAACGCCACCCCGACGACCACGCCGACGGCGAGGTCGACGACCGACCCCCGCATGATGAAGTCCCGCAGCTCTCGCCCCATGGACCCGTCACCCTACAGCCCGGTCAGGCCAGGCCGAGCAGCCTGGCGGCGTTGCCCTTGAGCACCTTCTCGCGGACGTCGTCGGGGAAGTCGAGGCGCTCGAAGTCGGCGAGCCACCGGTCCGGGGTGATCATCGGGAAGTCCGAGCCGAACAGCACCTTGTCCTGCAGCCGCGTGCGGGCCTGCTGGACCAGCTGGGGCGGGAAGTACTTCGGGGACCAGCCCGACAGGTCGATGTGCACCCGCGGCTTGTGCGTGGCGACGCTGATCGCCTCGTCCTGCCAGGGGACCGAGGGGTGGGCCATGATGATGTCCAGGTCCCCGAAGTCCGCGGCGACGTCGTCCAGGTGGATCGGGTTGGAGTACTTCAGGCGGATCCCGGCCCCTCCCCGGGCGCCCGCACCGATGCCGGTCTGGCCGGTGTGGAACAGCGCGATCCGACCGTGGGACTGGATCGCGTCGTACACCGGGTAGGCCATCGGGTCATCGGGGAAGAAGCCCTGGACGCTCGGGTGGAACTTGAACCCCTTGACGTCGTGGACCTCGACCAGGCGGTGGACCTCGGCGACGGCCGCCTGCCCGAGGTGGGGGTCGACGCTCGCGAAGGGGATCAGCACGTCGTCGTGCTCGGCGGCCGCGGCGGCGATCTCGTCGTTGGGGATCGGCTCGACCCCCAGGTTGGTGCGGGCGTCGACGGTGAAGACGACCGCTGCCATGGACCGCTCGCGGTAGTGGGTCGCCATCTCCGGGATCGTCGGCCGGCCGATCCCGGCCCGGCCGAAGTAGCGGTCGGCGGCGGCCTCGAGGTCCGGTGACAGCGATCCCCTGCCGGTCTCGGCGGACACCTCCACGTGGGTGTGGACGTCGATGGCGGTGATGGCGTCGAGGTCGATGGGCACGGCTGCTCCTGTCCTGCTAGTCGTCGTCGAACGTGACGTGCTGGCGGTCCGCGACGAGGTCGCTGAGGGCGCGGGGTTCGACGTCCTCAGGGCCGTAGGGGTCCTCGAGCATCCGGCTGAACGTGTCGGCGGTCTGCCAGGTGAGGGACTCGAGCTCGAGCGGGTCCAGGAGGATCGACGTGCCGAGCTTGGTCGAGTGCACCTCCAGCCGCTCGCCGTTGCGGGTCCGGACCTTGCGGACCCGCGCGGTGGTGAACTCGTTGGCGACGGTGACCCAGTCGCTCTCGGGCGTGGCGTCGGGCGTCGGCTCGCCGACCATCTAGAGGAACCAGCTCATGTGGAGGACCGGGATCACGGTGTTGTCCAGCACCGCGACGCGGCGGGCCAGCTGCCAGCCGAGCGGCGTGTCGGGCGCCTCGACCAGCACGTCGTGCCGCTCGGCGGACAGCACGTGGTACTCCGGCCGGTCCCAGCGGGTGTGGTACAGCAGCACGTTCGAGCGGACCGCGACAGCCCCCGCCCCCTCGCCCTCGCCTGCGTCGTCCACCCGCACGTTGCCGATCAGGTGCCGGACGCGGGTCGGGGGCTCCTCGGCCCACGCGAAGCCCGTCTCGATGCGGTCGACGCGCATCTCGAGGCTGGCCCGGTTCTCGTCCATGTGGAAGCTGTCGGTGCGGACCCCGGTGACGCGCCCGGAGTCCTCGGTGACCTCCTTGTGGATGCGGATCGGCACCTGGTAGATCACGTCGTCGGTCAGCAGCGCCAGCCAGTCGCGGAGCCGCCAGGTGTCGAGCAGCTCGGCCTCGGCGGTCAGGAACGCGCTGACCCGGTGGTGTCGGAGCACCTCGGCGACCCCCACGTCGGTGGCGGTGTCGAGCCCGGTCATGCCGTCATCATCTCCAGCCAGCGGCTGTAGAAGTTGCGCAGGTTCGCGTCGGTGAAGTTCGCCGGCTGGGCGACGCCCGGACCGGGCCAGGACTCGTCGACCTCGAGGTCCATGCCCATCTGGTAGTTCACCCGGTGGGCGCCGCCGGTGAAGGTCCCGGCGTTGCGGGCGATGTGGGTCCAGATCTCCGCGTCGTCCTGCTCGAAGGTGCCGGAGATCCCGAAGCTCCGCAGGTACGACCACTGCGACAGCTGGGCGAACTCCTCGGTCGCGTCGGCCTCGACCAGGAAGTGGCTGGTGATCTCGATGCGCCCCGGGCCGACGGGGTTCCAGGTCCGCCAGGTCATCATCGGCACCGACCCCTCGTAGTGGTGGTCGGGCCGGCGGATCGGGTTGTGGATCGACAGGTTCGGGAAGACGGTCGTCAGCCCGATGCGGGTCTCGTGGGCGACCTCGAACTGCGCCTTGGTCGGCATCGAGGTCTTCGCCCGCTCGATCATCTCCGCCGGGTAGCCCCAGAACGGCGGCAGCTCCGCGCCGGGGGGCGCGCCGATCATCATCGCGCCGTGGCCCTTGCCCGGGACGTGGATCTGCTCGCCGTACATCGCGTACTTGGGATCCCGCGGCGCCTGGCCGAGCTCGACCATCGACCGGTGCGTCATCAGCGTGTGGTAGCTGTCGCCGATGAAGTTCTCCCCGGCGATCTTCCAGTCGACGTCGACGACCCAGCGCTGGGGAGCGCCGACCACCTCCAGGCCCGCCGGGCTGCGGGTCGTGAACAGGTCGAGGTACCAGGCGATGTCGCCCAGCCACTCGTCGAGGGGTTCGACGTCGGCCGACAGGCAGCCGAAGATCATCCCGTTGTAGGTGTCGACCTGGGCCAGGCGCACCAGGCCGAGGCTGGCCTTGTCGAGGGTGTCGCCGTAGGCCTGCTTCTCCACCGGCACGCCGACGAGTCGGCCGTCGTTGCGGTAGGTCCAGCCGTGGTACGGGCAGCGGAAGTGCGCGGCGTTGCCCATCTCCGACCGGCACACCTGCATGCCGCGGTGCTGGCACTGGTTGTGCAGGGCCTGGATCTCACCGCCCTCGGACCGGACGACGATGAGCGGGACGTCGAGGATGTAGCGCAGGACGTAGTCGCCCTCGTCGGCCACCTCGCTCTCGTGGGCCAGGTAGATCCACGACCGCGCGAAGACCTTCTCGCGCTCGAGGGCGAAGATCCCCGGGTCGTTGAAGATCGCGGCCGGTGCCATCCCCTGGGGGTGGAGCTCGGCCATCTCGGCCAGGATCGCGTCGGCGCTGGTGCTCATGGTCCCTCCGACCGTCGAGCGTCCTGCACGGCTCAGTAGCGCAGTGCCAAGAACGTACCCACCAACGCCGGCTTGTCGCTCCCCTCGATCTCGACGGTCATCTCGGCGCGGATCAGGACGCCGTCGCCCTTCCGCTCGGTGCCCACGACCTTCCCCGCCGCGCGGATGCGGCTGCCGGAGGGGACCGGGGCGGTCAGGCGCAGGCGGTCCATGCCGTAGTTGACGCCCATGCCGGAGTCGGGGATCTCGAGGAGCTCGGACAGCATCTCCGGCAGCAGCGACGCGGTGAGGAACCCGTGGGCGATCGTCTGGCCGAACGGGCCGTCGGCGGCCTTCTCCGCGTCGACGTGGATCCACTGGTGGTCACGGGTCGCGTCGGCGAAGGTGTCGATCATCGCCTGGTCGACGGTGATCCACGGACTGGTGCCCAGGTCGATCTCGTCGGTCGCGTCGGCCAGCTCGGCCAGGGTCAGTGCGGTCGGCATGGCGGCTCCTGTGGGGTCGGGGGATCAGCTGGTGGTGGTGACGCGCTCGATGACCGCGCCGGTCTCCTCGCCGGCGCCCCCCGGGTACTCCCGGCCGCCGGCGACATCGGTGATCTCCGCCCAGCGGTCGGCGATCCCCTCGGGCGTCGGGATGTCGTCGAAGACCACGCCGGGGCCCTCGACGATGGCGACGCGGGAGACGTAGCCGCCACCGACGCTGAAGACCCGGCCGGTGTCCTCGCACGCCTCGCTGGCGAGGTAGGCGACGAGGGGCGACACGTAGGTGGGGTCGACCGCCGCGAGCAGCTCGGCGGGCATGATCTCCTCGGTCATCCGCGACGCGGCCAGCGGCGCGATGACGTTGGCGCGGATCCCGTACTTGGCTCCCTCGTGGGCGATCGTCTGGGTGAAGCCGACCAGCCCCATCTTGGCGGCTGAGTAGTTGGCCTGCCCGAAGTTGCCGAACAGCCCGGCTGCCGAGGTGGTGTTGACGATCCGGCCGTAGCCCTGCTCACGCAGGTGCGGCCACGCCGCCTTGGTGACGTACATGCCGCCCAGCAGGTGGACCTCGACGACCGGCACGATCTCCTCGGCGGTCATCTTCGCGAACGAGCGGTCGCGCAGGAACCCGGCGTTGTTGATGACGACGTCGACCCGGCCGTAGCTGTCGAGCGCGGTCTGGACGATCGCGTCCGCGCCGTCGACGTCGGCGACCGAGTCGTGGTTGGCGACGGCCTCCCCGCCGGCGTCGACGATCTCGGCGACCACGGCGTCGGCGGCGGCGGTCTCCGCCCCCTCGCCCGACCGGGTGACCCCCAGGTCGTTGACGCCGACCTTCGCGCCGCGCTGGGCGAGCAGCAGCGCGTGGCTGCGGCCCAGGCCGCCCCCCGCCCCGGTCACGATCGCCACCCGGCCGTCGAGATCCACCATCCCTCGCCCTCCATCATGTGCCGTCTGCGCGACGGTCGTCGAGATTCGGCCTCACGTTCTACCACACCTCGGGCGACCTCATGCGGCATTTCCTTGACGATCGACGCGTGGAAGCCGATCATTCCGACGCCGGGTGCCCGTCCCGCCCGCCCTCGCCCGTCCGCGCCCACAGGGAGGCCGTTCACGTGACCCAGCGGGTGGTGCCACCGCGACAGTACGCGACCGAGGGGCTGCGCCCGCAGACGCTCCTGTTCACCTTCCTCGGCCACCACGTCCTCGCCGCCGGGTGCCTCGATCCCGTCGCGACGAGCACGCTGATCGAGGTCCTCGACCGCCTCGGCGTGTCCGCCCAGGCCGCCCGGTCGACCCTCACCCGCATGGTCAGCCGCGGGTACCTCGAGCGCCACCGCGCGGGCCGGCGGGCCTACTTCGGGATGAGCCCCAAGCTCGTGAAGGTCCTGGGGGAGGGTGAGCACCGCCTGTTCAGCGCGCCGGTCCGCGACCTGCCGGACGACCGCTGGACGCTCCTCAGCTTCTCCATCCCCGAGGACCAGCGCGGCGACCGCCACAGCCTGCGGACCGCGCTCGGCTGGAACGGCTTCGGCCTGCTGCGCAACGGGCTGTGGATCGCGCCGGGGGAGGTCGACGTCACCGGCGTGCTGGCCGACCTCGACCTGACCGACTTCGTCGAGGTCTTCGTGGCCCAGCCGGTGCCCCCGACCGACCTCGCCCGCGTGGTGGCCGAGGCGTGGGACCTCGACGCGGTCGCCGCGGCGTACGACGCCTTCCTCGCCCGCTGGTCCGACGGGATCCCCGACGACGTCGCGGGGTCCCTCGCGGGGCAGGTGCGGCTCCTGACCGAGTGGCGCCAGCTGCTGGTCGACGATCCCCAGCTGCCCCGGGCCCACCTGCCCGTCGACTGGCCCTCCGAGCGGGCCTACGACCTGTTCCGCGCGGTCCTCGGTGATCTGCAGGCGGCCGCTCGGGTGGAGCTGGACGAGATCCTCGACGTCCTGGAGGACGCGCCCGTCTGACGATCGCGCCCGCCAACGTTGTGCAACCTGTTGACGGTCGACATCCATCAGCCATATGTTGGGCGGCGGAGGTGCAGCTGATGCCCACGTCGGACTTCGACGTCCACGACCCCGCGTTCGTCACCGATCCCCACCGGACGTTCGACGACCTGCGCGAGCGGTGCCCGGTCGCCTGGACCGACGACCTCGGCGGCTTCTGGATGCTCACGCGCCACGCCGACATCGCGCGGGTGACCACCGACACCAGGACGTGGGTCTCGAGCGTGCAGAACGCCGTCCCGAAGCTGCCGAACACCGGTCGCCGGGGGCCCCTCCACTTCGACCCGCCCGAGCACACCGCCTACCGGCGCGCCCTCAACCCGGTGTTCGCCGCCGACCGCGTCGCCGAGGTCCGCCCCGCCATTGACGCGATGGTCCACGACCTCACCGGCCCGTTCGTGGCCGCAGGCGGCGGGGACGTCGTCGCCGCGGTCATCCGCCACGTCCCGATCCGCGCGCTGTGCCTGCTGCTCGGCATCCCGCCGGACCTGGCCGACGACCTCCTCGACGCGACGGTCCGGTTCGTCGCGAGCGTCCACGACGTCGACCCCGAGGAGACGAAGGCGCAGAGCTACCGGATCTACGACCGGTCCCGTGAGATCCTGCGAGACCGCGCCAGGCGACCCCTCGACGACGACGGCCTGAGCGCGATGCTGTCGATCGAGCTCGACGGGCGACCGCTCGATGAGGAGATGGCCGTCGGGACCCTCCGCCAGGTCGTGGTCGCCGCCCACGTCGGTCCCGTCCTGGGCCTCGCCGGCATCGTGATGCACCTGGGTGAGGATCGCGCGCTGCAGGACCGGCTCCGCGCCGACCCCGCCCTGCGGGGGCCGGCGGTCGAGGAGCTGCTCCGCCTGCACGCGCCGAACACCGGGTTCACCAGGACCCCCACCTGCCCGGTCGAGCTGCACGGGCGGGTGATCGAGGTCGACCAGCCCGTCGCGGTCAACTACGCGGCGGCGAGCCGGGACCCCGATGTCTTCACCGACCCCGACGCCGTCGACCTCGATCGCGGCGACGTGGGCATGGCCTTCGGCCACGGGATCCACAAGTGCATCGGCCAGCACCTCGCCCGCGCCCAGCTCCACGCGGTCGTCGACGAGCTGCTCGACACGACCGACGCCTTCGCGCTGACCGTCCCCCGCGACGAGTTGGGGTTCACCCAGCTCCCCGAGCACGGCCCGCTCGAGGTCCCGCTGGCGATCGAGCCCCGCACGGGCTGATCGCGGAGGGCGGCGCTCAGTCGACCAGGTCGCGCAGGACCACCGTCCCGCTGGGCGCGGCGGGGCTGTCGGCCAGCCGGTCGAGCACCGGCAGCGCCTCGGCGAGCGCCCGGCGGTCCTCGGCGGGAAGACGTCGCAGCTCGGCGACGAGGACGGCCGTCCGCCGGGCCCGCTGGTCGTCGATCAGGCGCTGCCCGGCCGTCGTGATCGCCACCTGGGTCGCGCGCGCGTCTGCGGGGTCCCGTCGCCGGCTGACCAGCGACTGGCCCTCCAGACGGGTGATCAGCCGGGAGATCGTCGCCGGCGTCACGTCCTCGAGCTCGGCCAGCCGACCGGTCCGCAGCGGCCCGTCGTCCTCGAGGCGGCACAGCGCGGACAGCTCGGACGGCGTCAGCTCGTCACCGCCGTAGTACCGGACGCGCCGGTAGAGCCGCGGCAGCAGCCGCCGCAGCTCGACGGCGATCGCGGTCTCCTGGTCCTCCCCCACGTCAGCCATGGTCGGCGATCCTAGTCGACCCGGTCAGCGCCCCCGTCAGCTGCGCAGCTCCGGGAGGATGCGGGTGAGCAACGCCTCGATCCGCGGCAGCGGGTCCGGCGGCGGGACGATCACGACGAACTCGGTGAAGCCGACGCCGTGCAGCTCGCCGATCCGTCGACGGCAGGTGTCGACGTCCGCGAGGGCGTCGAGGTGCACCTGCGCGGAGCGGCGGACGTCGGCCGGGTCGCGTCCGGCGGCCTCGCACAGCTCGTCGAGCAGGTGCTGCTTCCGCGCGTAGTCCGCGACGGACCCGCGGCCGATCGCGGTCCACACGTCGGCGTGGTCGGCGACCAGGGGGAGGGTGCGCCGCTCGCCCTCCCCGCCGATCCAGATCGGCGGGTGGGGGCGTTGCACCGGCGCCGGTGCCGACACCGCGCCGGACAGGCGGTACCAGGTGCCGTCGAGGTCCGCGCGCTCCTCGGACCACAGCGCCTTCATGTAGGTGATCGCCTCGCGGAGCCGATCGACGCGCTCCGGCGGCTCGGGCAGGTCGAGGCCGAACATGGCGTGCTCGGGCGGGTCGTGGGACGCGCCGAGGCCGAGCTCGAGCCGGCCGTCCGACAGGTGGTCGACGGTGACGGCCATCTTGTGGACGACGAGGGGGTGCCGGTAGGTGTTGCCGGTCACCATGACGCCGATGCGGGCCCGCGAGGTCACCTCGGCCATCGCCGCGAGCAGCGTCCACGCCTCGTAGCTCGGCGACGTGGCCTCGTCCTCGACGAGGATGGCGCGGAAGTGGTCGTAGACCCACAGGTTGTCGATGCCGCCCTGGTCGGCGGTCTGCCAGGCCTGGCGGAGCTCGGCGACGGTGCAGGCGTGCTGCCAGACGTCGAGGCCGACGCGGATGGCCGATCCCATGGCGTCGTCAGCCCGCGGGGGTCAGCTCGACGGGGGCCTTCTCCCCCTCCCACGCCCGCAGCCGCCGGCTGGCGAAGCGCCAGCCCTCCTGGGTCCGGCTGACCGCGTCGACGGCGTAGCCGGTCCAGACGACCTGGGTGTTGCCCCGCCCGCCCATGGGCAGGCGGTGGACCCGGGTGACGTAGGAGCGGGCCACGGCGCCTCCGGAGTCCGGGGTGATGACCGTGCCGGTCACGAGGTGCTGGCCGCGCGGGTAGCTGAGGTCGTCGGCTACGAAGGCGTCCACGAAGCGGCGGATCGCGTCCCGGCCGTGGTGCACCTCCCCCATGTCGAGGGTCGCGTCGTCGGTGAAGGTGCCGACGAACGCGTCGGCGTCGCCGGTGTCGAGCGCCCAGGCGGCCGCCGCGATCAGCTCGGCGATGGCGAGGCGGTCCGCGGCGCTGAGCTCGGTGGTCGGGTCGTCGGTCGGGTCGGCGGGGTCCATGTCGTCCTCCGGTCGGGTCAGGCCGCGGCGAAGCCGAAGCGGGGCAGCAGGGTGGTGAGGGCCAGCTCGACCCGTGGGAGCGGGTCGGGGGGCGGGATGATGACGACGAACTCGGTGAAGCCGAGCGCCACCAGGTCCTCCATGCGGCGGGTGGTCGCGTCCACGTCCTCGGGGGCGTCGAGGTGCACCTGGACGGTGCGGCGGATGGCCGCGGGGTCGCGCCCGACCGCGTCGCAGTGCTCGTCGAGGACCCGGAGCTTGCGGGCCAGGTCGTCGAGGGTCTCGATGCCGATCGCGTTCCACACGTCGGCGTGCTCGGCGACGATCCGCAGTGTGACCTTCTCGCCGCCGCCGCCGAGCCAGATCGGCGGGTGGGGCTGCTGGAGGGGGGTCGGGTTGCCGATCGCGCCGGTCAAGCGGTAGTGCTCGCCCTCGAAGTCGACCACCTCGCCGGTCCACAGCCGCCGGATCACCTCGAGGGCCTCCCGCCAGCGCGCCAGCCGCTGCGGGGCCGGCGGGAAGTCGAGCCCGAGCATCGCGTGCTCCTTGTCCGCGTCACCCGCTCCCAGCCCGAACTCGAGGCGGCCGCCGGACAGGTGGTCGACGGTCACGGCCATCTTGGCGAGGATGCCCGGGTGGCGGATCGTGTTGCCGGTCACCATGACCCCGATCCGCGCCCGCTGCGTGACCGCGGCCATCGCGGCGAGGCAGGTCCACGCCTCGAAGATCGGTTCCATGCCCTCCGAGCGCATCGGCAGGGACTTGAAGTGGTCGCACAGCCACAGGTTGTGGATCCCCGCGGCGTCGGCCATCTCCCAGCCGGTGCGGAGCTCGTCGATCGAGCTGCGCTGCTGCCAGACGTCGAGCCCGAAGCGCAGGTCGGTCATCGCAGCGAGACGCCGTGGTGGTGCAGGCGATCGACGTACGGCGGGGCCGCGTCGGACTTGACCTGGTCCGGTGGGGTGCCGAACAGCTCCCACGCCTGGTGGATCCGCTTGCGCCAGAAGCCCCAGCGCCCGTCGACCTTCCGCACGTCGTCGGTGTAGTAGCCCTGCCAGATCGGTTGGGAGTTCCGGGTCTTCGGGATCTGGTACATGCGGACGACGTAGACGTTGCAGGTGGCCGCGTCGGGTCCGTCGGCCTGCATCTTCCACTGGGTGTAGAAGTGCTGGCTGCCCGGGAACGCCGAGTCGCCGAGGAACAGCGACAGCCAGGCGCGGAACGCCTCCTCCCCCTCGGTGGCGCCGTGGCTGTCGAGCAGCTGGCCGCCCGGGACGTAGCACTCGACGAACGCGTCGAGGTCCGCTGAGTCCATCGCCCAGGCGTAGCGGGCGTACAGGTCCATGATGTCGAGTCGGTCCTCGGGGGTGAGGCCGGTGATGGATGCCACGTCGGGTCCGATCCGTGTCTCGCGGGTGGGGAAGGCGTGGGTGAGGGGACCGAGCCCTAGGAGAGGGCCGCGAAGATCGCCTCGGCCTGGGACAGGGACTCCGCGCGGTCCACCTGGGTGTACTCGGCCGGCAGCTCGTCGGCGTCGTAGGGGCCGACCGGACCGTCCCCCTCGTTGAGGATCGCGTTGCCCTGCTCGCTCAGGACGAAGTGGGCGAACAGCTGGGCGGCCGCCGGGTTGCTCGCCCCGGCGGCGAGCCCGATGACCACCTCTGCGCCGGTCGTCAGGTCCGGCACGTGCACGTCGATCGGGGCGCCCTCCGCCTGCAGCGGGATGATGGCGGCGGGGGTGTTCGGGACGCCGATCGCGTACTCGCCGGCGCCGACCGCCTGGGCGGCGGGCACCGTGCCGGCGGCGAGGCTGCCGTCGGTCTGGGCCCGGAGCTGCTCGAGGTACTCGATCCCGTACTCGGTGGCGAGCAGGTGGAACAGGTCGACGTTGGCCGGGGAGTTCTCCGGGTCGACCAGCTGGATCTGGCCCTGCCAGCGCGGGTCGAGCAGGTCCTGCCAGGTCTCCGGCGCCTCGTCGGCCGGCACCAGGTCGGTGTTCGTCGTGAACCCGAAAAGCGCGATCTGGGCGACCGCCGTGCCGGGTCGCAAGAAGTCCTCGGGGTACCCCTCGGGGATCACCACGTCGGGCAGGGGTTCGAGGACGCCCTGGTCCTGGGAGTCGGTGATGAACGGCGAGTTCGACACCATGATCATGTCGGCGGCGGGCTGGCCCGACTCCGCCTCCGCGGAGAACCGCGTCTGCAGGTCCGCCGACGTGAGTCGGACGAAGGAGGCGGTGATGCCGTACTCCTCGGCGAACGCGTCGGCCAGGGCCTGCGCCACGGGCTCGGGGGGCACGGAGTAGAAGAGCAGCTCACCCTCGGCCTGGGCGTCGGCGATCAGCGCGTCGAGGTCCCCCGACGACGCGTCCGCCGTCTCCGAGACCTCCTCCGAGGCCTCCGCGGTCGCGGCGCTCGTGGCGTCGGCCGTGGGCTCGTCGGCAGGCTCCTCGGTGGGCTCGTCGGCGGTGTCAGCGGTGTCGGCGGTCGCCTCGGCGGCGTCCGCCTCGGGCTCGTCGGCGTCGTCGGCACCGCTGCACGCGGCGAGGGCGAGCACGAGGACGAGGGAGGTGAGGAGTGCGATCAGACGGCGGGGTGATGGCATGGCGAGGCCCTCTCGATGAGCGCGCTGGCGCGCGACGCGATGGTGGGCGCGGTGGGGTCCACCGCGCTCGACCGGTGGCGCCGGCCGGCTCAGACCGGCGTCGAGATGACCCTATACCTCGGCAGAACGACGATCAAGAAAAACAATTGCATGTGCTAACCATCTTGGCTCCGCCGCCCGCAGCCTCACCCGGCGGGGAGCACCCGGACGTCGGCGGGGAGCACGCAGATCTCCGCGTCGTCGCCGGCCTCGAGGTCGTCGTCGCGCGCGGTCCAGGTGCGGACCTGGACCGGTTCGCCGCCGCTGCTCGGGACAGCGATCAGGTGCTCGGTGTGGCTCCCCACGAACATCGACGCGCGGACCACCCCCCGCCAGCGGTTCGTGCCCTGGACGACCCCGTCGGGATCCACCGTGCAGCGTTCGGGACGCCACACGGCGGCGACCTCGTGGCCGACCGCGATCCCGTCCGCCCCCGGGACGCCGGTCACCCGCCCGAGTGCGGTCTCGACGACCACATGGCCCCCCTCGGTGGCGGCGACGGTCCCGGTCAGCTCGTTCGTGGTGCCGATGAACCCCGCGACGTAGCGGGTCGCCGGCCGGTGGTAGATCTCCCGCGGCGCGCCGTACTGGGCCACCCGGCCGCGGTCGAGCACGGCGATCCGGTCGGCCAGCTCCATCGCCTCGACCTGGTCGTGGGTGACGAAGATCGCGCTGAAGCCCAGCTCGGCCTGCATGCTGACCAGCTCGAGGCGCAACTGCTCGCGCACCTTCGCGTCGACGTTGGACAGCGGCTCGTCGAACAGGATCAGGTCGTCGCCGGCGACCAGCGCGCGGGCGAGCGCGACGCGCTGCTGCTGCCCGCCGCTCATCTGGTTGGGGTACTGCGCGTCGAGGTCGCCGATGCCGACCAGGTCGAGGACCCGGTGGACCCGCTCGGCCACCTCGGCCTTCTTGATCTTCACGTCCCGCCGGCTCTGGAGCGGGTAGGCCACGTTGCCGAAGGCCGTCATGTGGGGCCACAGGGCGTAGCTCTGGAAGATCATCGACAGCCGCCGGCGCTCGGGCGGCACCTCGACGCCGCGCTCGGAGTCGAACGCGGTCGCCCCGTTCACGTCGATGCGCCCGGCGTCCGGTCGCTCGAGCCCGGCGATCGCCCGCAGCAGCGTGGTCTTGCCGCAGCCGCTCGGCCCGAGCAGCACGACCAGCTCGCCGGGTGCGACGTCGAGGCTGACGCCGTCGATCGCCCGCACCGGCGTCCCGTCGGCGCGGTGGAAGGTCTTGTGGAGGTCGCGGACGGCGACGACGGGGTCCTCGGCGCCCGCCTCGGTGGCCGAGGCACGCGAGCGGGTGTCGGTGGAGGTCACGGTGCGGCTCCCGGGGTCGGGGGGGCGGGGCGGGGGGTCTGCGGTCACACGCCACCGACCTTCGCGTCGATCCCCAGGCGGGCCTTGCGGCGCGTGAAGGTGAGGACCCCGATCAGGACGGTGGTGGTGATCAGGACGAGGGCGGTCGACAGGGCGGCGAGGCCGGCGTAGGAGCCGTTGCTGAAGACCTCGAGCAGCCGGAAGCCGACGACGGGGTTGCGGGTGCCGGCCAGCAGCGCCGAGGCGGTCAGGTCCCCCACCATGCGGATGAACAGCATGGCCCAGCCGGCGACCAGCCCGGGCATCATCAAGGGCAGCTCGACCTTCCGGAACGTGCGGCCGCGGCCCGCGCCGGAGATCGCCGACGCCTCGCTGAGCTCGTGGCCGACCTGCCCGGCGGCGGCGTCGGCCGCGACGCTCCCCTGGGGCATGTACAGCGCCAGGTAGCCGAGCAGGAGCAGGGCCAGGGTGCCACCGAGGTCGAAGGGGGGCCCGGAGAACACCAGCAGGATCCCGACGGCGACCACGACGTGGGAGATCGCGGCCGGGAGCTTGATCGCCGAGTCGATCAGCCGCGCCACGGGGCCCTTCGCGCGCGCGACCCGCAGCGCGACGACCGCTGCGGCGACGATGCCGACGGTGCCCCCGACGACCCCGAGCAGGAGGCTGTTGGTCAGCGCCCGCCGGGTGGTGCGGTCCTCGATGAGGGTCTGGGTGAACGCGTCGGTGCTGAGGGAGCCCCAGTCGATGTCGGCGGTCCAGAACCCGTTCAGCGACACCAGCAGCAGCGCGACGATCGGCAGCACGGCGGCGATCAGGACGTAGACGAGCATGAAGGCCCGCGCGACGGGGCGCCACGGCCCGAGCTCGATGCGGCGGGCGCGGTTGCCCTTGCCACCGACCCGCGCGTGCCGGCCCCGCTTCAGGATCCGCGCCTGCAGCCAGTAGATGGTGCCGAGGACCAGCACCACGAGCACCGACAGGCCGACGGCCGTCGACGTCTCGGGCGGGAAGGTGAACGTCAGCAGGCGCACGATGCGGACGCTGAGGACCTCGATGCGCGCCGGCGTGCCGACGATCGCGGGGAGGGAGTAGATGCCGAGGCCGGTCCAGGCGATCAGCAGGACGGCCGCACCCATGCTGGGGGCGAGTGCGGGGAGGGTGATCCGGCGGAAGGTCCGGGCCAGCCCGGCGCCGCTCATCCGCGACTGCTCCTCGAGGCTCGGATCCAGGCTGCGCAGGCCGGCCGACACCAGCAGGAACGCGAAGGGCACCTGGTAGACGACGTAGATCGCGATCAGCCCGTACCAGGAGTGGATGTCGAAGGGGCCCTCGGTCAGCGTGATGCCGACCAGGCCGAGCACGTCGCGGATCCAGTCGTTCAACAATCCCGCCCGCGGCGACAGCAGCAGGACCCACCCGACCGCGCCGGCGACGGGGGGCAGCAGGAACGGCAGCAGCGGGAGGGCGTCGGTGGCGAAGCCCATGCGGGCGTCGGTCCGCTCGTTCAGCCAGGCGAGGGCCGATCCGAGCAGCAGGGCGATCGCGCTCGACGGGACGACGACCGCGAGCGTCGATCCGATCAGCCCGCCGAGGTCCTCCGCGCCGAGGGTGTCGGCGACCGGCTGCAGGGTCACCTCGCCGTCGACGACGAACAGGCCGCCGATGACCCGGATGAGCGGGACGATCGCGAGCACCGCCAGGGCGCCCATGACGACGGCGGCGAGGACGCCGAAGGGGGTGGGCCGTCCGAGGCGCACGAGCCGCCGTCGGGTGGCCGCGGTGCCGGGCTCGGCGACCGCGCGGGCGGTCTCGTCGGCGATCTGGGTCATCGGACGGCCTCCGCCCCGGTGACGCGCAGGGGCACGCGGAGCGTGCCCCACTCCGGCCACCGGGTCATGCGGATGTCGCCGTCGAGCTCGATCCGCTCGGTCCGGGCCAGCAGCTCGTGCAGGACGGTCGTGAGCATCAACCGCGCCAGGCCCTCGCCGGCGCAGCGGTGGGGGCCCATGCCGAAGGCCAGGTGGCGGTCGATGTTCGGTCGACCCAGCACGAAGGTGTGGGGGTCGTCGAAGACGGCCTCGTCCCGGTTGGCGGAGGCGTAGACCAGCGCGATCGGCTCGTCCGCGGGGATGCGCTGGCCGCCGATCTCGACGTCGGTCACCGCGGTCCGGGCGAACCCGCGGTAGGGCGTCAGCAGGCGCAGGTACTCCTCCACCGCGGCGGGGACCAGGGACAGGTCGGCGCGCAGCTGGTCCTGGAGGTCCGGGTGCTGGCACAGGTGCACCGCCATCGACCCGATGAAGATCGACGGGGCGATCATCCCGACGACGATCATCTGCCGGATGGTCCCGAGCACCAGGTCCTCGGGCAGCGGCTCGCCGTGGTGGCGCTTGGCCAGCAGCGCGCTGGTGAGGTCGTCCTCGACGTCCATCGGCTCCGCCTTGCGCGCGTCGATGATCGCACGGGCGATCTCGTACAGCTCGAGGCTGGTCGTCTTGACCTGCTCGTCGTCCGCGGACTGCAGGGCCATGTCGTAGCGGGCGGTGATCTCGCGGATCTGCACCGACATGGCCTCGGGGACGTTGAAGAAGTCCGCGAACAGGTGGCCGGGGTAGCGGTGCGCGAAGTCGGCGCAGATGTCCCCGCCGCCGGCGTCGACGAAGGGCTGGAGCAGGTCGACGGTCACGCGGCGCACCCACGGCTCCATCGCCGCGACCTTGTCGCGGGTGAAGAACCGGTTGATGACCTGGCGGTACGGGGTGTGCTCGGGCGGGTCGAGGTGGAGGGGTGGGCGCCGGCCGGTGAACGCCACCTTCGGGACGACGTTCTGCACCGACGTCACGTAGGTCCGGTGGTCGCTCAGGACCTCGACCACGTCCGCGTGGCGGGTCAGCGCCCAGAAGCCGTCGAAGACCTGGGAGTGCGCGACCGGGCAGCGCTGGCGCAGGTCGGCCATCACCTCGTGCGCGCTCTCGAACGTCTCCGGTTCTCGGGGGTCGAAGTCGCTCGGCAGCTGCGCGGCGACGCGCTCGTTGCTCATGTGGCCCTCCATGTGCGCCGTGCGCGCACGTTATGTTCATTCGTGACGACCGTCAAGAGGATGTGCAACCTTGTTGCTCGCGGGGACGGGTGGGGCCGACCACGCGCGCCGCGACCACCAGGGCGGCGGCGGCCAGGCCGAAGCCGACCGCCCCGAGGGCCATCCCCGACCGCGCGCCGGCGACGTCGGTCAGCCACCCGACCAGCAGCGACCCGAGCGGCGTCGTGCCGACCGTCCCGAGGACCACCAGGCTCATCATCTGCCCCAGCACCACGGGGTCCGCGGCGCGCTGCACGATCCGCTGGCTGTTGGTCTGGTACAGCGCGAGCAGGATGCCGAAGGCGGGCGAGGCCCAGAGGAACGCGGTCAGGGTCGGTGCGACGGCCAGCGCGATCAGCGACGCTGCCAGCAGCGCGCAGACCACCGCCAGCCCGCGCCGGGTGTCGCGCAGCACGGCCGCCGAGGCGACGCCCCCGATGACCGCGCCGACCGCGTTGAGGGAGTGGGCGATCCCCACGGCGGTGGCGTCCCCGCCGAAGGTCAGCTGCACCATCGCCGGCACGGTCACCGCGAAGTTCATGCCCAGCAGGCCCACGACGGCGTTCAGGACCAGCACCTCCCGCAGCGGCGGGCGGGCCCAGGCGTGGCGGAACCCCTCCGCGAGCGACACCATCCGCCGGCCGGTCGCGGGGTCCCCGGCGGGTGCGGATCTGGTGGGGCGGATGGCGATCGCCGTCGCGATGACGACCAGGTAGCTGGCGCCGTTGGCCATGAAGCAGACGGCCGGGCCGGCGGTGGCGTAGAGCAGCCCGCCGAGCGCCGGGCCGGCCAGGCGGCCGGCGGCGGAGGTCGTGCCGTGCAGCCCGATCGCGCTCGGCAGCGCGTCGGCGTCGACCAGCCTCGGCAGGAACGCGAGGGCGGCGGGGCGCTCGAGGGCCTGGCAGGTCCCGAGCGCGAACGTGACCGCGATCACCGCCGCCGGCGGGACCGGGCCCAGGGCCAGGGCGATGCCGAGCCCGGCGGCCAGCACCCCCGCCACCACCGCGTTGCCGATGATGAAGCGGCGCAGGTCGACCCGGTCGAGCAGCGTCCCCGCGCCGACGCCGAGCAGCAGCGCGGGGAGGAACTGGACGGCGGTGATGCCGCCCAGCGCGCCGGCGCTGCCGGTCAGGTCCAGCACGAGTAGGCCGAGGGCGAGGGTCTGCAACCAGGTGCCGACGGTGCTGAGCAGCTGGCCGACGAAGAACCGGCGGAAGTCCGGGGAGCGGGCGGCGTCGACCGAGGACGTGAGCCGGTCCGCCCACCCGCTGCCGGGTGCGTCAGCCACCGGACAGCAGCCGGTCGCAGAAGTCGGCCAGGAGCCCGTCGACGTCGACGCCGGCGTCCCGGGTCCGGTCGGTGTTGTCGATCGGCAGGCGCAGGACGGGGATCCCCGCCGCCTCGAGGGCCCGCAGCACGAAGGGGTCGGCGTCGGCGATCGCGACCGCGCCGTCACAGCCGTGGGACACCGCCTCGCGGACGTGCCAGGCACCGGCCCACGTCGGCATGCGCAGCTCGTCGCCGACCGGCGCGAACCGGGCGGCCAGGGCGCGGAGCGGGTCGCGGCCGCCATCGAGGGTGCGGAGGTACCCGTCGGCGGCGAGGCCGAGGTACATCGACCACACGAAGACCGCGCCGTGGCTGTCCTCGAGCTGCTGGTAGAAGCCCATGTCGCTCCACAGGCCCCGCCCGACCCAGGCCAGCCGCAGGCGCTCGCCGGCGCACGCGGCCTGCCCGGCCCGGGCCCTCGCTGCGACCGCCTCCTCGAGCGCCAGCGCCGCGTCCCGCGCCCACGTCGTCCCGCGGTGCCACTGGGGGATCATCGTCGCCGGCATCGTGTCGGCGATCCCGACCGGGGCCGGGCGCGTGCGGGCGATCAGGTCCCGGGTGCGGCGGTAGGCGGCCTCCTGGGCGTTGACCAGCGCCATCACCTCGACGAAGCGGTCGTGGTCGAAGCGTCGACCGGTCAGGTGCTCGAGCGCCGTGATGATCTCCCGGATCTCGGCGACGAGCAGGTCCAGGCGGACGTCTTCGAGGACCTCGTCCCACCGCTCGGGCAGGTCGTCCCACCAGCTGACCGGCAGATCGGTCCAGCGGCAGTCGGCGGTGCGCTCCACCTGCAGCGCGGTCGCGCCGGCCTCGGTGGCCCAGGAGGCGGTCAGCCCCGTCGACGCGTCACCGCCGGTGGTCGTCCCGATGACGGCTGCGGGCGGGAGCCCGCCCCACGGCGGCGCGTCGACGTCGGGACCGAGGGCGGACGCCAGCGCCATGGTCGAGTAGGCCTGGATGCCGGCGGGGTACCCGCGCCGGCGGAGTGCGTCGAGGTGGGCGGCGGTCTGCTGCTTCGCGCCGACCATCGACGCCCACCACTGGTTGACGACGTAGGGGACGTCGAGGGTGCGGAGCAGCTCCTGGGGGAAGTCCGCGTCGACGACCGCGATCGGCTCGCCGTCGGCCGCGCGGGCGGCCAGGGCGGCGCACCACCGCCGCTGGTGGTCGCCGACGTCGCCGCGGAGGTCGAGGTCCTTGCGGGCCCGACGTCCACCGGCCGGTGCCGCGGCGGGTGTGACGGCGCGGGAGGCCGCTGGTCGCCGGCGCGGTGCGGGGGTCCCGTCGGCGATGAACCCGGCGATCCGGTCGGCCCACCCCTCCACCGCGTCCTCGTCCGGGCCGACGCGCACCTCGAGGAGGGGCACGCCGACGTCGTGGAGGGCCCTTCGCAGCGCGGGGAGCGCCCACGGGGCGGCCTCGTCGGTCTCGACGAGGTGGGCGACGACGCGCTCGATCCCCCGTGCCCGGCACCGCTCGGCGACCGCCGCGGCCACCGCGTCGGGGGGCAGCGGCCCGTCGGCGTGGAGCCGGTCGGCGAGGGCGTCCAGGTCCCCTCCGGGGTCGCCGCCCACCCGGTCCCAGGTGGTGGCCTCGGGGTGCACCTCGGCGGCCACGTGGCCGCCGGACCGCTCGAGGAGGCCGAGCAGCGCGCCCGTCGGCGGGGCCGACCCGCACACCAGCACCCGGGTCGGGCCGGTCGGCGCGACGGTGCCCTCGGCCTCGGCGGCGAACGCCTCGACCAGTTCGACGTGGGCGGCCGCGGGGAGCTGCCAGGCGGCGCGGCGGGCAACGTCGAGCGCGGTCCCCGCCAGCGTCGGGGCCGACCGGCCGCGCTGGGCGTCGAGGGCGGCGAGCGCCCGCCGCTGGCGGTCGGCAAGGCCGATCGCGGCGGCCAGCGCGTCAGCGTCGACGCGGGCGCCCACCACCTCCGCCAGCCAGCCGGCCAGGTCCGCGACCCGCCGGCGGACGTAGTCGCGGGAGGCGGCGGTCGGCCGGTGCACGGTGTCGAGGAGCGCGACGGGGGGCAGCGCCCACCCGGTCCGGGCCAGCTCGCGGAGGATCGCGAACAGCTGCGGCAGCTCCGCGGCATCCCGGCCGATCACGACCGGGACGTCGGTCGGCGCCGCGAGGACGCCCTCCAGCAGCCGGAGTCCGGACCAGCTGAGGGTCACGTCGGGCAGGTCGGCGTCGACCCGCGGGGGCGGCGCCGACGGGGCGGGGGCCAGGGGGCGGGGGGGGGGGCCGAGCGCCGCGCGCCGCGGTCGCGGGCCCCGCCGGCCGCCGTGGAGGCCCGTGGGCGGCTCGCCCGCCCCGGACCCGACAGGGGGGGCCGCGGCGGCGGCCGCCAGCGCCGCGAGCGCCGGCGGGTCGTCCGCCGTCATGCGGTGGGGTCCGGCTGCCCGCCGTCGGCCCCC
>NZ_CAXQBR010000106.1 GCF_964222135.1 Euzebya sp. | reverse complement strand
CCCCCACGCCGACCCGGACCCCCACGCCGACCCGGACCCCCACGCCGACCACGACCCGGCGGGGGAGGGGAGGGGCTCGGCCGCGCGCACCGCGCTGCTGGGCCTGGTCGTCGTCGCCGTCATCGCGGGCGTCGTGGCCGTGGGCGCGAGCACCGGCCTGCTCGGGGGGACGCCGGCGGTCGACTGCGACGCCGCCGGCACCGCGGACACCCCCGACGGCGCGGCGGCCGCGGCGGTGGAGCCCCAGGGGGACGCCGCCATCGCGCCGACGGACGCGGTCTCGTGCCTACCCGCCGCCGAGCTCGAGGCGTTCGGGGACGGCGACCCCGTCGCGATCGCCGACCTGCTGGGGGGCGAGCCGCTCGTCCTCAACTTCTGGGCGACCTGGTGTGGTCCCTGCGTCGCCGAGATGCCCGACTTCCAGGCCGTCCACGACGCCGGCGGCGACGCCTTCCGCCTGGTCGGCATCAACACCCAGGACGCGGCGATCAACGCCGAGCCGTTCGTCTCCGAGCTCGGGATCACCTACGACCTCGCGGTCGACCGGCTGGGCGAGTACTTCACGGCGACCGGCAGCTTCGGCATGCCCACGACCTTGTTCGTCGAGCCCGACGGCACGGTGGCGTACCGCCAGACCGGCCCCCTGTCGGTCGCGCAGATGGTCGAGCTCCTCGACACCCACCTCGACGTCGCGGTCGAGGTCCCCGACGCCGGGTAGCGGGGGCCCGCCGGGCAACCTCGGTGGCGAAGATGCCCCGAGCGGGCCCGCCGCTGGCGGGGGACCGGGTTGGCCCTGTCCGTGACGCCCCAGTACGATCGGCCACCCTGGGCCGTCGAGCTGTCCGGTGACCCGACGAGGTCACCAGCGCGCCGACCGCCCGACATCGACGTGAACCGACCTGTCGAGGAAGGCCAGCCCACGTGATCAGCGAGTTCTTCACCACGATCCCCGACACCTTCGTCGCCCTGTGGGACTTCGGGCGCGGGTTCGCGGGGCTGGCGGTGACCCTCGGCAGCGTCGCCCTCGTGGCCGGGTTCTGCCTGGCCGCGGTGCGCCTCAGGGACTCCCACGGCTGGGTCGCGGCGATCATGGGCGGGTGCGCCTCGATGGTCGCCACCCTGTGGGCCTTCGGGATCCTCCCGTCGGCCTGGATCTACTTCCTGGACGGGCAGTCCGAGCTGCTCACCGACCAGGTCATCCCGTCCCAGATCGTCATCGGCGACTTCGTGGTGATGGGCAACTTCTACCAGGTGTTCCGCGACTCGATCGTGATGGTCGAGACGATGGTCGCCATGGTCGCCTTCGGCGCGGCCGCGCTGTGGATCCAGAAGCGCTACCCCCGCACGCTCGCCGAGGGCGAAGAGGCTCGCGAGCAGTCCGGCGGCTACAAGTGACGACGAGGATGTGGATCTAGATGGGCCTGACCGACCAGGGTCTCCACCCGGAGATCTACGACGACTACCGGATCGAGACCGTCGATCCCTCCTGGCTGCAGGAGCGGGTCAAGCCGAAGCGCCACATCGGGCTGACCCCAGAGCTGTGCATCCTGTGCCGCGCCTGCGAGGACGTGTGCCCGTGGGAGTGCATCTGGATGCTCGCGCCGGACATCATCACCGACGCCGAGAACCCCGAGGTGCTGACCCTCGCGCAGTCCGCCTCCGCGACCTTCATCATCGACGACAACGAGTGCACGCGCTGCGCGATCTGCGTGGAGCGGTGCCCCTCCGACGCCCTGTGGCTGGGCCGCGTCCAGAGCTGACCGACAAGAGGACACCAACCCGTGGCACGAATCCCCTCCCCGCCGAAGCCTGACGAGCTGAAGAAGGCCGTCCAGGACAACGTGGTCTGGAAGTCGATCTTCCGGCCGGGGTCCATCTACCGGAAGGGCTACCGCGACACGTCGCGGGACCGCGCCCTCGCGGCCATGAACAACGTGCTGTACCACCTCCACCCGGTGAAGGTGAAGCGGCACGGCCTGAAGCTGACCTACACCTACTGCCTGGGCGGCCTCAGCTTCTTCCTGTTCATCCTGCTGACGATCACCGGCATCTTCTTGATGTTCTTCTACCGGCCGGCGGCGGGTGCGGGGCAGGAGCTCGCCTACGCCGACATGCAGCGGATCATCTCCGGGGTGCAGTTCGGCGACCTCGTCCGCAACATGCACCGGTGGGCCGCGCACCTGATGGTGCTGACCGTGTTCCTCCACATGGCGCGGGTCTTCTACCACGGCGCCTACAAGCCGCCGCGCGAGTTCAACTGGGTCGTCGGCGTCGTGCTGCTGCTCCTCACCCTGCTGCTGGCCTTCACCGGCTACCTGCTCCCGTGGGACCAGCTCGCGATCTGGGCCGTGGCCGTCGGCACGCAGATGGCCGGGTTCACACCGGTGTTCGGCCAACAGGTGCAGTTCGTGCTGCTCGGCGGCGTCGAGATCGGACCCGAGACGCTGCTGCGCTGGTACGTGCTGCACGTCCTCGCCCTGCCGTTCGTCACCACCCTGTTCCTGGCCGTCCACTTCTGGCGGATCCGCAAGGACGGTGGGATCTCCGGGCCGCTGTAGGTCCCGTCCCCCACCCCGACCACCACCCCGCACGCCCCACCCCAGGAGGCCACGACATGGCAGAGAACGTCGAGATCGACCAGGAGGTCTACGACCAACTCATCGCCGAGGGCAAGAGCGAGCGGATCGCGCGCGCCAAGGCGAAGGCCGCCGCCGTGCGCGCGAAGAAGAAGGCCGCGGGCGCCGAGCTCGGACCCAAGTCCTTCGAGGAGCAGAAGGCGAAGGCCGAGGCCGCCGGCGGTGCCGGCGCGGGCGGTGGCGGTGCGGCGACCGCGGTCGCAGACGCCCCGGAGGCGGGTGGGATGATGTCCGCCGAGGAGCGCCAGAAGCGCGTCGCCGAGGCGCTGAAGCGGCGCCAGGGCAACGTCGCGGACCTCCAGCAGCCCGAGGCGAAGCTGGCCGGCCAGAAGCACACCCACCGCCTGCTGGCGATGGTCCCGCCGAGCGGCATCCAGCAGATCCGCGGGAAGCAGGAGGACAAGGTCTACACCTGGCCCCACCTGCTCGCGTCCGAGCTGATCGCCCTGCTCGCGATCACCGCCGTGATCGTCCTGCTGTCGATCACCCCCGCGTTCCCCCTGCGCGAGCTGGCCAACCCGAACCAGACCCCGAACCCCTCGAAGGCGCCCTGGTACTTCCTCGGCCTGCAGGAGCTCCTGCGCTACTTCCACCCGATGATCGCGGGCGTGACCATCCCGGGGATCGTCGGCCTCGTCGGCCTGATGGCCGTCCCCTACATCGACAAGAACCCGTCGGTGAAGCCGGAGAACCGCAAGTACGCCTACGTCATGTTCTCCATGTTCCTGCTGGGCTCGGCGATCCTGACCCTGGTCGGGTCGTTCTTCCGCGGCCCGGGCTTCAACTGGGTCTGGCCGTGGGTCGACGGCCTCTTCTTCGAGATCTGACCGGAGGGAGCACCACATGAGTCCCCTGATCGTCCTCCTCGCCACCACCGCCGGGCTGCTCGCCGTGGCGGCCTGGTGGTTCCGCCCGATCCTCGAGTCCGTCGCCGCGGACCTGCAGGCGATGCCGCCGCGCCGTCGCGCGGTGACCCCGGGCCTCGCCGACCCGGACTGCGGCATCGGCGCGACCCTGATGGCGGCCGCCGCACAGGGCACCGCGACGGCGGCCAAGCCCGCCGGTGGCACCGCGGGCGGCTCGGCCCCCGCGCCGAAGCGCCCGAAGCGGAAGAAGCCGACCGGTCCGGACCGCCGCTCGTTCCTGCGCACCGGGATCTTCCTCGGCACCGGCGGCGTCCTCGGCGCGTTCGGCGCCGCCAGCATCGGCTTCCTGTGGCCGCGCCTCGGCGCCGGCGCGTTCGGCGCGGCCATCGACCTCGGCCCCGAGGCCGACGTCCTCGCCAGCATCGACGACGGCGGCGGACGCTTCGAGTTCCCGTCCGGGCGCCTCTACATGGTCCGCTACGACGCCGCGAAGGACCCCGACGGGCAGTACGCGGACATCACGGGCGACGCGTCGGTGATGGCGATCTACCAGAAGTGCGTCCACCTGGGGTGCCGGGTGCCGTGGTGCGACAGCTCCCGGTGGTTCGAGTGCCCGTGCCACGGCTCGCGGTACAACCGCTGGGGCGAGTACGAGTTCGGCCCCGCACCCCGCGGCCTGGACCGCTTCCCGGTCACGCTCGAGAACGGCAACGTGTTCGTCGACACCGCGACGGTCATCACCGGTCCCGCCCGCACCGCCGGCGTCCTGGGCGAGCCCGCCGCCGGGCCCAACTGCAACTAGGGCCCGCTGGGCCACCCCGACACGGCCACCCGACATGGCTGCGCCACCCGACCCGGCTGAGCCACCCCGACACGAAGGTCAACCCACACCGTGAGCACCATCACCATCGCGATCGTGATCCTGGCGGTCGGCGCCGCGATCACCCTCGTCCTGCTGTTGGCGAGCAGCAACGCCAGGCGGAAGCTGTCGAGCTCGATCCCCCCGGCCATGCGCCCCGCGCCCGCCGACGAGGAGCTCGAGGGCAACCACCTCGAGCGGATGCTGGCCTGGGGTCTCGTACTGGTCCTCTTCTTCGCGGTGTTCCTGCCGGTCTACTGGCTGCGGGAGCCCACCCGGGCCCAGGACAAGCAGGAGGGGCTGTTCAGCCGCAGCTTCACCACAGGCGAGGAGCTGTACGTCGCGAACTGCGCGGAGTGCCACGGGGCCGACGGCAGCGGCGGTGCGGCGGTGTCCCCCTACGGCTCGGACTCCTGGCCGGCGCCCAACCTGTTGAACATCTCCGCGCGCTACGCCGAGAGCCGCATCGTGGTCGACATCCGGGAGTACATCGAGGAGACCCTGCACCGGGGCCGGCCCGGCACGCCCATGCCGACCTGGGGCGCTGCGTACGGCGGGCCGATGACCGACTTCCAGATCGACGCGATCACCGACTGGATCCTCGCGAACCAGACCGGTGAGGCCGCCGAGGCGACCGCTGCGGTGAACGCCGAGGGGCAGCAGGCCTCCGGCGAGGAGCTCTACCTGCAGAACTGCGCCCGCTGCCACGGCGCGCAGCTCGAGGGGATCGTCGGCCCGTCCCTGATCGGGGTCACCGAGCGCCACAGCGACGAGACGATCCTCGGCATCCTGCAGAACGGCATCTCGATCACCGGCGGCGGGATGTCGATGCCGCCGTGGCAGGAGGGGTACATGTACCCCGACACCCGCTACGACGACGAGTCGCTCAACCGGATCGTCGAGTACCTGAACGCCGCCCAGCCCGACTCCCTCCCCGAGGACGCCGGGCAGTACCAGACCCCCAACGTCGGCGAGCCGGCCGAGCCCACCGGCGGCAGCGAGGCCGACGGCGGCGAGGCGCCGGACGACGAGCCGACCGCTGACCCGACCGATGACACCACGGAGGTCTAGGACGTGAGCACCGCTGCGCTGATCCTCGCCACCGAGGGTGGCATCCCGACGTCGAACCCGTGGTCCCAGCTGGCCGTCCCGCTGGGGATCGTCATCTTCGTCGGCACCGTCTACATGCTGCTCCGGTCCAACCTCGGCACCCGCCGCGGATACCTGGTCATGTCCTCGTGCCTGTGGGGGTTCGGGTTCCTCCTGAGCCTGTTCTGGACCTTCGGCGCCCCCGGCACCCCGCCGAACACCGGCCCGCAGAACCTGCCCGGCCAGGAGCTCGACGAGTACCAGCCGGTGTGGGTGGCGTTCGCCCCCGACTCCGCCCTGGCGACCGAGGAGGGGACGCCCTACGCCGCGGTCGCGGACTTCCCCGACGGCGATTGGGGGCCGGTGCCCGAGGGCTTCACCGACACCGCCCAGACCGGCGCGGAGAACATCTCCTCGTTCTTCGCCGGGCTGGCCGACGTCGACGAGGCCTACACGAACGTCCTGACCGGCACCGAGGTGCAGGAGGGCGAGACCCTCTACGCCGAGGCGAGCAACGGCCGCCCCATGATCGGCATCACGCTCGTCAACACCTGCGAGCTGATCGACGACCCCGAGGCCCCCGAGGACGAGGAGGCACCCGAGCAGGTGCTGCCGCCGAACTGCGCCGGCCTCGAGGTCGGCGACCCGGTCCCGGCCGGGGAGTCCGACGCCCCCGGTGCGGTCGCCCGCACCGAGTACACGCTGTTCGGCTTCTACGACGCCGGCGCGCCGTACTTCCCATCCCTCCTGATGACCGGGATCATGTTCGTCCTGTTCGTCCTGCACACCCTGCTCCTGGCCCGCGACGAGCAGCGGGAGCGGCGGGAGGCCGCCGAGGCCGCCGCCGAGGACGTCGCGACCGAGGAGCGGGCTACCGTGGGCGTGTGACCCGCGCGTCCACCCACCACCGCCTCCTCCTCGCCGCCGCCGCCCTCGCCCTGCTGGCTGGTTGCACGCTCGGCGTGGCCGAGAACAGCCCCGGCGGCGGGGCGATCAACATCGAGACCGTGCCGCTGGTCGACGTCGCGGAGCGCCAGCCCGCTCCCGACGTCTGCGGTGAGACGCTCGAGGGCGACGAGCTGTGCCTGGCCGACCTGACCGGCACCCCGGTCCTGGTCAACTTCTGGGCGTCGTGGTGCGGGCCCTGCGCGGCTGAGGTGCCCGAGCTGGTCGACGTCGCCGACGCCTACGACGGCCAGGTGTCCGTCATCGGGGTCAACACCCAGGACAGCCGCACCAACGCCCGGTCCTTCGAGCGCGACCAGGGCGTCGACTACCCGTCGTTCTTCGACCCGGGCGCGGCGATCGCCGCGCAGTTCGGCGGCATCGCGCCCGAGGCGCTGCCCTCGACGATCCTCGTCGACGCGGACGGCGGGATCGCGGTCCGCCTGCTCGGTGCGGTCTCCCGCCCCCAGCTCGAGCCCTACCTGGCCGAGCTGATCGCCGACGCGTAGCCGATCCGAGGAGCACCGTGGACCCCGTCCTGGCACAGGCGATCAGCGAGTTGGGCGCGAGCGCCCAGGACGCGATCGTCAACGCGAACCTGATCGTCGCGCTCGGCGTCGCCTTCGTCGCCGGCCTGGTATCCTTCGCGAGCCCCTGCGTCGTCCCGCTCGTGCCCGGCTACCTCGCGTACATGACCGGGCTGTCAGGTGCCGACCTGCGCGAGGGCGGTGCTGGCGCCGGCGCGCGCGCCCGCGTCCTCAGCGGCGGCCTGCTGTTCACCCTCGGCTTCGCGATCCCCTTCACCCTCCTCGGGCTGACCGCCGGCAGCCTGTCCCGGACGCTCGAGAGCCGGCCGTGGCAGATCGCCCTCGGCCTGCTGGTCACCTTCCTCGGGTTGGCGTTCACCGGCCTGCTGCCCTTCGACTTCCTGAAGCGCGAGGCGCGGATTACCGACAACGCGATCGACAAGGGTGTCCTCGGCGCCCTGCCCCTCGGCTTCGTCTTCGGCGTCGGCTGGACGCCCTGCATCGGCCCGGCCCTGGCGGCGATCCTGACCCTGTCGGTCAGCCAGGGCGGGGGGTCGTCGGTGCGCGGCGCGGCGCTCGCGTTCGTCTACGCCCTCGGCCTGGGCCTCCCGTTCCTCGCCTTCGGGTTGCTGTTCAACCGGCTCGGGCGGGTCCTCACGCTGCTGCGCCGCCACGCCGCGACCCTGCAGATCGCCGGAGGGGGGCTCCTCACCCTCGTCGGCATCGCCATCGCCACCGGCCTGTGGGGGCGGTTCATCGAGCTCCTGCGCCCGCTGATCACCGGCTTCGAACCGCCGATCTAGCGGCTCCGTGCGCGACGGCGGGAGCAGCCACCGCCCGCCGGGTCATACTGGGCCGGGCGTCATGACCGACACCGCCCCTCCCGAGGTCTCGGCCGACGAGCCGGGGTCCGCGCCGCGCCCGGGTCGCCCCGGTCCACGGGTGCCGCTGATCCCCGGGCCGATCGAGACCCTCGGCCTCGCGTGGCGCCGCCTGCGGCGGATGTCGACGGCACTGGTGCTGCTGTTCGCGCTGGCGGTCGCCACCCTGATCGCGACGTTCATCCCGCAGGAGCCCGTGATCGGCTCGACGGTCCGGGAGTGGCGGGACGGCACGATGGGACCCGGCGAGGAGGTCGCCGCGGTCTTCGACGCGCTCGGCCTGTTCGACGTGTTCGGGTCGTGGTGGTTCGCGGCGATCACCGTCCTGCTGTTCGTCAGCCTGACCGGCTGCCTGGTGCCGCGCTGGCGGACCTTCGCCCGCAACGTCCGCCGCCCCGCCGCGCGCGGGACGAACCTGACCCGGCTGTCCCACCAGGCCCGCTGGGACCGGCCGGCCGGGCTGTCCGACGACGAGGTGCTCGACCGGGTGCAGCGGACGTTCCGGACCTACCGGACCCGCCGGCTGACCTCGCCCGGTGGGGCGGCGCAGCTGGCGGTCGAGCGGGGGCACTGGCGCGAGGCCGGGTCCCTCGTCTTCCACACCAGCTTCTACCTGCTGCTGATCGGCGTGGTCCTCGGGTCCGCGTTCAGCTTCACCGGCCAGATCGACATCGTCGAGGGGCAGACGTTCGCCGACACGCCGCTCGGCTACCAGTCCCAGACCGCCGGGCAGCTGTGGGGCACCGAGGACCACCGCGGGCACCTCACCACGATCGACGACTTCGAGGTGACCTACCTCGACGGGGACGACGCCTTCACCCCGGACGAGTTCGTCTCCGACGTCACCTTCACCGACCCCGCCACCGGCGAGACCCGGTCGGACGTCATCCGCGTCAACCACCCGGCCCACTTCGGCGGCCTGACCTACTACCAGCGGGCCTTCGGCTTCGCCCCGTCCATCACGCTCCGCAGCGGCCTCGACGGCAGCGAGCTGTACGCCGACGACCTCATCCTCCGGACCGGCCCGAACGGCTGGTGGACCGGGCGGGACAAGATCACCCAGGGCTCCCGCGACCCGGACCGGCCCCTGCCGCAGATCGCGATGGAGGTCATCTTCATCCCCGACGCGCGGATCACCGACGACGGGCAGTTCGTGAACGAGAGCCCAGAGCCGAACGACCCGCGGCTGCTGGTCGTGCTGTACTCCGGCGACGACCTGGGACTCGACCGGACCGTGCCGATCAGCCAGCTCGAGTGGAGCCAGGACGACGTCGTCGACCAGGCGATGGTCGTCCCGGGCGAGGAGGTGGGACTCGCCGGCGGGCTGTTCACCATCAGCGTCGACCCCGAGCTGCCGATGTGGACGGGCCTGCAGGTCAGCCACCAGCCGTTCCGCTGGCTGCTCCTGACCGCCGCGTCGCTGACGCTCATGGGGTTGGTACCCTCGCTGTACGCCTACCGGCGCCGGCTGTGGGTCGAGGTCCACGACGACCACGTCCTCATGGCCGGGGTCGCCCTGCACCGCAAGGCCCGGTTCGACGACGAGTTCGAGTCGCTGACCGAGCGGGTCGGCGACGTCCTGCACCCCACCGCCAGGAGCCAGAGGTGACCGACACCGCCCTCGCATCCCTCTCCACCACGACGTTCCACGTCGCGTTCGGCCTGTACCTGGCCGCGATGATCGCGTCGTTCTTCCGGCTGGCGTTCACGAAGGTGTCGGCGGAGGGGGTGCAGGCGTCGACGGTCGCTGGCACGCGCGTCGGCCAGCTCGGTCTCGGCCTGCTGTGGCTCGGGTTCGGCGTGCACCTGGTGAGCGTCGTCAGCCGCGCGCTGGCGGCCGGGCGGGTGCCGTGGGGGAACATGTACGAGTACGGCTCGGGCATCGCCCTGCTGGCCGTCGGGGCGGGCCTGTTCGTCGTCCGGCGCCGCTACGCCCACCTGCTGGGCTTCGTCGTCGCCGGGGCCCTGCTGATGATGGTGACGTCGCTGCTGCTGTTCACCGACGCCGGTCCGTTGGTCCCCGCGCTCGAGTCGTACTGGCTGCAGATCCACGTCAGCGCGATGATGTTCTCCTCCTCGGTGTTCATCGTCGCCTTCGTCGCGACCGCGCTGTACCTGGTCAAGGACCACGCGGAGCGGAAGGTGACCCGGACCACGACCTTCGGCGGGTCGACCGTCGGCGCGGCGCAGCTGACCGGCGCGGAGGTCGGCGGGGACACCGCGGTGGAGGGACGGGTCGTCGGCGACGACCTGGAGGACGGCTCGCCGGACGAGGCCTCGCCGACCGCCCAGCGCGACGTGCTCAGCCCGGTGCTGTTCCCGGTCGTGCCCGGTGCGGTCGTGCTGACCTTCGCCCTGGCGGTGTGGCGCGATCCCGTCGTCGCCATGCTGGCCGGCAGCATCGCCGCCCTGATCGGCGCCGGGGTCTGGTACGCGGTGCCGTACCTGCCGCCCGCGGTCCGCCTGGACAACCTCGCGTACCGGACGACCGCGTTCGCGTTCCCCCTCATCACGTTCGGGATCATGTGCGGGGCGATCTGGGCGGAGGAGGCGTGGGGCCGCTACTGGGGCTGGGACCCCAAGGAGACCGGCTCGTTCGTCACCTGGGTGCTCTACGCGGCGTACCTCCACGCCCGCTCGACCCGCGGGTGGCGCGGGCCGAAGGCCGCCTGGGTGGGGGTCATCGCCTTCACCGCGCTGATGGTGACCTACTACGCGGTCAACCTCTTCGTGGTCGGGCTGCACAGCTACGCGGGCGTGTAGCGACCTGACCGGGGGGTGTGATCGGACCGCCTCCGGGACGCGCTGATCCACGGTATCTGCGACGCGGCCCCCGGCCCGACCTGACACGCACCGTCACCCCAGGTGAGCGCTGTCCGGGGGCGTACGACTCTCGGTCAGGGACCTCCGTCCCGGTGCCCCGTAGTCCCCCTGGGTGGTTCTGACGGGGCAGTCAGATCCTGGACGACCGACGAACGCACATCGCTGCGAATCAGCGTCTACGCATGGGGAGCGTACCCGCGAGGGTCATCGTGCCAGCGGCCCGGCGATCCGACGTCTCAGGAGACGTGCGGAGAGGTCGATCACGTGACCGTGCGGCGAGCACGAGCCGCACCTCCACGTACCTCGTCCGACAGGACCCCCCGTTGGCCCAGCAGACCCTGACGCCCGACCCGACCCGGCCGACGTCCTCCCCGCCCCCCGACCGCGACGGCGCAGTCCGGGTCCCCGCCGGGCTCCTCGACCAGCTGATGACGCTGGTCGGCGAGCTCGTGGTCTCCCGCAACGAGCTGGTCGATGCCGTCGCCCGCGTCGGCGCCCCCGAGCTCGCCGCCCCGTCGCAGCGGATCAGCCACCTGACGACCGAGCTGCAGGACGGGGTCATGCGCACCCGCCTCCAGCCGATCGGCGCGATCCTCGCCCCCCTCGCCGCCTTGGTGGCCGACGCGGCCGCCGACGCCGGCGTCCACGTGCGGCTCGAGGTGGAGGGTGCCGAGACCGAGGTCGCGGGCGCCGTCCTCGAGGCCCTGCGCGACCAGCTGGCCGCCCTGGTCGCCGACGTCGTCGCGCACGGGATCGACGAGCCGGCAGCCCGCGCCTCCGCGGGCAAGCCCGCGGACGCCACGTTGTCGATCCGGGCCTACCACGAGGGCGGCCAGGTCCACCTCGACGTGGTCGACGACGGCCGCGGGACCGATCGGTCCGGCTCGGACGCCTCCCAGGCGGCGGCCGCCGCGCTGGAGGGGATCGGCGGGTCCCTCGAGCGCTGGACCACGCCGGGCGCCGGCGCGACCGCGCGGCTCGGCATCCCCCTCACGATGGCCATCATCCCGGCCCTCCTGGTCGGCGCCGGCCCCCAGCGGTTCGCCGTGCCGCAGATCAGCCTCGTCGAGGTCGTCCGGCTGGATGGCGAGCGGGCCACGACCGGGATCGAGGAGGTCCACGGCGCGCCCGTCCTGCGCCTCCGCGGGCAGCTGCTGCCCCTCGTCGACCTCACCACCCAGCTGGGCCTGCCGGCGGGAGCGGGCCGCTCCACCTCAGGCGGCGAGGCGGTGTCGATCGTCGTCCTCGACGCCGAGGGGCACACCTTCGGCCTGGTCGTCGACGAGATCGCGGACAGCCACGAGATCGTGATCCGGCCGCTCGACGGCCACGTGAAGGGTCTCACCCACTTCGCGGGTGCCACCACCATGGGCGGGGGCGAGGTCGTCCTGATCCTCGACGTCCGCGGGCTCGCGACCGCCGCCGGCATCGTGACCGCCCAGCGCCGCGCCGCGGACCGGGCGTCCGCTCGCCAGAGCGCCAGCGGCGCCACGCCGACCAGCGCGACCGACCCCGCGGACGAGCTGCTGCTCGTCTGCGCCCCCGTCGAGGGGCGCCGGGTCGCGATGCCGCTCGGCGCCGTCGACCGCCTGGAGCGCATCGCCGTCGCCGACGTCGAGTCCGCCGACGGCGGGGAGGTCCTCCAGTACCGCGACGAGATCATCGGGATCGTCGACCTCGCCCTCCACCTCGGCATGGGCCCGATCGACCGCACCGCCGCCCCCCACGTCGAGGCGGTGATCGTCACCGTCGACGGCGCGGCGACGGCGGTGCTGATCGGGCGGGTGCTCGACACCGCGCAGAGCGGCTTCACGCCGCTCACGGGCGGCGGGCCGATCGTCGGCCGCGCCGTGATCGCCGAGCGGGTCACCGACGTCGTCGACGTCCGCCAGCTCGTGACCGAGGCCGGGCTCGGAGCCCTGCGATGACGAGGGACCGCACCACCATGATCGAGTACTGCACCTTCTCCCTGGACGGGCACCTGTTCGGCGTCGAGGCCGAGCGCGTCCAGGAGCTCCTCCGCCCCCAGGCGCTCACCCCCGTGCCGACCGCGGCACCGGTGGTCGCCGGGCTGATGAGCCTCCGCGGTCAGATCGTCACCGCCCTCGACCTGCGCCAGCGGCTGGGCCTCGCACCCCTCGAGGGTCAGCGGCCGATGACCGTCGTGGTCCGCCGTGAGGCCGGGACCGTGGCGCTGCTGGTCGACGCGATCGGCGCCGTCGTCGACGTCGACCCGGCCGACCTCGAGGCCCCGCCCGAGACCGTCGCCGGTCCCGGTCGCGAGCTGATCCTCGGCGTCCACCAGCTGCCCGAGCGCCTGCTGCTCATCCTCGACGTCGACGCCGCCACGCGTCCCGGCGCGGAGGTCGCGGCCTGACCCGAGCCACCCGACCGCCAGACCGCGCAGACCAGCCAGAGAACTGAGAGAACCCACGGAACACCCCAGGGAGGGGAACCCACCATGTTCAAGACCATGACCCTGAAGAAGCAGCTCCTGTCCGCCTTCGCCATCGTCATCGCCGTCTTCACCGGCCTGACGCTCTACCAGACCATGACCGCCGCCGGCATGGACGCTGACACAAACGAGCTGTTCGATGCGAACTTCGTCCCAGCCGTCCTCGCCGGTGAGATCCGCAGCGACGTCCTCATGTCCAACATCTGGATGCGCCGCTACCTGGGTGCCGACGAGACCCGCCGCGCGGAGGTGCGACAAGCCCTGGACGACCCCTACGGCGACATCGCCGAGAACTACCCGTTGATTCGGGACTTGGCCACCGATGCTGAGCTGGTCCACCTCGACGCGTTCGACCAGGGCTGGCAGGAGCTGACCTCGGTGTGGGAGCAGGTCATGTCCCTCGAGGACGAGGGTGACTCCGCCGCCGCAGAGGCGCTGCTCTCGTCCGATGAGCACGCCGTGCTGCTCGACCAAGTGAACGAAGCGGTCGGCAGCGAGCTGGACGTCCTGAGCGAGCAGGCCGGGACGCTCAGCGACGAGGCGAGCGCCAGCTACGACCAGTCCCGCACCCTCGCGCTCATCGTCACCCTCATCGCCGTGTTCGGCGGGGCGGCGCTGGCGTGGTCGGTGGCGCGGACGGTGACCCGCAAGGTGCAGGGCTCGGCGACGGGCGTGTCGACCAACGTCGACTCCCTGGCCGCGGTGTCCGCCCAGCTGTCGTCGTCGGCTGAGGAGACCTCCGCGCAGGCCAACGTGGCCGCCGCCGCTGCTGAGCAGGTGTCCGCGAGCGTGCAGACGGTGTCTGCTGCGGTGGAGGAGCGGGGCGCCAGCGTCCGCGAGATCGCCCAGAACACCACCACCGCGTCCACCGTCGCCTCCCGCGCGGTCGACGTGGCCGACCAGACCTCGGCGACCGTCGCCAAGCTGTCGGCCTCGTCGGTGGAGATC
>NZ_CAXQBR010000105.1 GCF_964222135.1 Euzebya sp. | reverse complement strand
GGCCCGGCGCCGCGAGGCCGCCCTCGGCGCCGCGGTCGCCCCAGGGCAGTGAGGCGGGATCGCGCTCGGAGAGGACCTTCAGGGAGTCGCCGTCGACGACCAGGTCACCGCCGCGGACCTCGACGGTCCCGTCGAAGCGGCCGTGGACGCTGTCGTACTTGAGGAGGTGCGCCAGGGTGTCCGAGTCGGTCAGGTCGTTGATGCCGACGATGTCGATGTCCTGGCCTTGCTCCTTGGCCGCGCGGAGGAAGTTCCGACCGATCCGACCGAAGCCGTTGATGCCGACCTTGAGGGTCATGACGTGTCGCTCTCCTTGAGCTCGTGGGGGCGCCACCGTGGTGCGGGCGCCGGGGTGTGTGCAGGCGGAGGGTAACCCACCTCCTCTGACCCTGACCGACCCCTTCGTCCAGCAAACACCGGGCCGTACGGCCCTGGGGTTCAGGTGTCCGCCGCCAACGTCGCCAGCAGCGCCTCCAAGCGCTGGAGCCGGCGGTGGACCGTGGCCTTGCCGACGGGAGGGTCGAGCAGCGCGCCGAGATCCGCGAGCGACGCCTCGGGGTTCGCCACCCGGACCAGCGCGGTGGCGCGCACGTCCTCGGGCAGCCCGTCCCAGCCGACCGCCGCGACGAGCCGCTCGACCACGCCGATCTGGGCGGCGGCCGCGTCCGCGGTCCGGCGCAGGTTCGCCCGGTCGGCGTTCACGCTGCGTGTGACCTGGCGGCGCAGGTCCCTGCGGACCCGCCCCTCCTCGAACGCCGCGAGGGTCTCGCGGGCGCCGACCTCGCCGAGCAGCTCGGTCACCGCGTCGCCGTCCTTGACGACCACGCGGGTGCCGTGGACCGCCGCGCCGATCAGCGCGCCCAGGTCGTGGGCGGTCCGCTCGCCCGGGGCGGCGACCTCGAGGTGCACGGGGGCGCCGGCGCCCGACAGCCGGCCCGCCACCATCAGCGCCCCGGCCAGGTACGCGGACCGGTGGTCGGCGGCGAGCGGTCCGGTCCCCTCACGGGGTCGGCCCCCGTCGTCCAGGATGCCGAGGGGGCCGAGCGCGGGGTGGCCCACCTCGACGAGGTAGGCCGCGGAGCCGGCCAGGTTGCCGCCCTGGTCGCGGGCCAGGCCGGGGTGGAGGCCGAAGGACTCGATGAGGGCCGTCCGCAGCCGCCGGGCGACGGAGCCCTGGGCGCAGCGCACCACGACCGACACCTGGGGGGACGGACCGCCTCCGCGCAGGCGCAGCGACCCGCCGAAGCGCACCATCGCGGCGGTCTCGGCAACCCGCGCGCGACCCTCTGGCGCCGGTCGGTGGGCCAGCTCCTCCCGCAGGGGTCGGGTCAGGCTCGCCACCGGGGTCTACGCCTCCAGCTGGTGGAGCGCCTTGGCGAGCTGCGCCGGGTCGTGCGCCGCGACGACCGTCCCGTCCTCGCGCCGGGCAGCCAGGTCGTCGGCGATGACCGCCGCGACCTGCGGGTGGTCGACCGCCACCCCGAGCGGCGCCCCGGAGCCCCGGGGCGCGGGGCCGCGGTGGGCCACGACCGTCAGCGATGCGGCGGTCGGGAGGTGCGCGCAGAGGACGTCGACGTGGTCCTGCAGGTCCATCCCGCCGGTCTCGCCGAGCTGGCCGGTCAGGTTCGCGACGTAGGCGAGCCGGGCCTGGCTGCGCTCGAGCGCGGCGCGGATCCCGGGCACCAGCAGGTTCGGCACGATCGAGGTGTAGAGGCTGCCCGGGCCGAGCAGCACCACGTCGGCGGCCTCGATCGCCGCCACGGCCGCCGGGCAGGCGGCGGGATCGCGCGGCTCGAGCCAGACCGCGCGGTGCCGGCCGGGGGTGGTCTGGATCGCGACCTGGCCCTCCACGGGCGCGCCGTCGACCTCCGCGACCAGGGTCACGTCGTCGGTGGTGCAGGGGACGACGGCGCCCTGGCAGCCGAGGAGGCGCGCGGCCGCGGCCACCGCCGCCACGACGTCACCGTCGTGGCGCTCCACCAGCGCGAGGAGGGCGAGGTTGCCCACCGCGTGGCCGCGCAGCTCGCCGTCGGCGAAGCGGTGCTCGAAGAGGTCGGCGAGGTCCCGGTCGCCGGCGAGGCTCTCGAGCGCCATCCGCATGTCGCCCAGGGCGACGATGCCGTGCTGCTGGCGCAGCCGTCCGCTCGACCCGCCGTCGTCGGCGACCGTGACGATCGCGGTCGGGCGGCGGGCGAGGTGCACCAGCGCCTCGAGGGTCCGCGCCAGCCCGTGACCGCCGCCGATCGCCACGATGCGGTCGGTCACCGCCGTCACTCCCGGGACCGGTCCCGGTGGTTGACCTGCACCGCCTCGCCGAGGCCGCGCAGGTGGCGGGCGACCTCCTCGGCCAGGGCGACCGACCGGTGCTTCCCGCCGGTGCAGCCGATCGCGATGGTCAGGTAGCGCTTGCCCTCGCGGCGGAACGCCGGCACCACCAGATCCAGGAGAGGGAGGAGGTGCGCGAGGAACTCCTTGGCCTCGGGCTGGCCGAGGACGTAGTCGCGAACGGGCTCGTCGAGGCCGGTGTAGGGCTTCAGCTCGGGGACCCAGTGGGGGTTCGGCAGGAACCGGACGTCGAACACCAGGTCGGCGTCGCGGGGGGTGCCGTGCTTGAAGCCGAAGCTGACGAGGTTGGTCACCATGACCGTGTCGCCGGGGTCGCCGAAGGCGTCGACCAGCTTGTCCCGCAGTTGGTGGACGTTCAGCCGGGTCGTGTCGATCACGAGGTCCGCCTCGGCCCGCAGGTCGCTCAGCAGCTCCTTCTCACGCGAGATCCCCTCGAGGATCCGGTCCTCCCCGGCGAGGGGGTGGACGCGGCGTCCCGCCTCGTAGCGCTGCACGATCGTCTGGGTGGAGGCCTCGAGGTAGAGCACGCGGACGCTGAGGCCGCGCTCCTCGAGGGAGCGGACCGACTGGCGCAGGTCGCCGAAGAACTGCCGGCCGCGCACGTCGATCACGAGGGCGATCCGGGTCACGTCCGCACCGGGGCCGGTGGCCAGCTCGACGACGGAGTCGAGCAGCTGCGGGGGCATGTTGTCGATCACGAAGTACCCGATGTCCTCGAGGACCTTCGCGGCGGTGGTCCGCCCGGCCCCGGACATGCCGGTGATGATCGCGATGGTGGGCTGCATCGTCCCGAGCCTACGGGGTTGCTCTGCGGGCGGGACTTGCCAGATGGGTGAAGTCAGCCTTACCTTCCCCGTCATGCGCTCCACATCCCGCCGCGTCCACGCGGTCGCCCTCGCCGTCCTGCTCGTCCTCGCCACCGCGGCCTGCGGCAGCGACGACGGCGCGGAGGTCCGCAACCTCGACAGCGAGGCGGAGTCCGGCAGCGGGTCGGGGTCGGCCAGCGCGTCCGGGTCGGCCAGCGCGCCCGGGTCGGCGAGCGCGTCCGGGTCGGCCAGCGCGTCCGGGTCGGCGAGCGCGTCCGGGTCGGCGAGCGGGTCGGCGACCGCGGTGTCCGACGCCGAGTGCGTCCCGGTCGCCCCCGACCTCGAGGGCGACACGGACACCACCGTCGAGCTCACCGCCGTGGACTACGCCTTCGAGCCCGCCGACGTCGAGGTGGACGCGGGCGTCGTCACCTTCGAGGTCGCCAACGAGGGCGACGAGCCCCACGAGCTGGCGTTCCTCCCCGGCGGTGGCGAGGTGCCCCTCACCGACGACGGGGTCCCGGACGAGGCGGCCCTCGAGGAGGCGGGCGCCTTCGAGCTGGAGGCCTTCGGCCCCGGGCAGACCTGCAACGCCACCTACGAGCTGGAGGCGGGCGAGTACACCCTGTTCTGCATCGTGGTGACCCCGGAGGGCACGACCCACTACGAGGAGGGGATGGAGGGGACCCTCACGGTCTCCTGACCCCCGGTCGCAGGGCCTGGTGGATCCGTCCGGCGAGGCCGTCGCTGATGCCGTCGACCTCCGCGAGCTCGTCGACCGTGGCCTCGCGGACCGCCCTGACCGTGCCGAAGTGGGTCATCAGGGCCCGCCGGCGCGCCGCCCCCACCCCGGGGATGTCGTCGAAGACGGACTCGACCATCTCCTTGCCCCTCAGGCTGCGGTGGTAGGTGATCGCGAAGCGGTGCGCCTCGTCGCGGATGCGCATGACCAGGAAGAGGGCCTCGGACGACCGGGGCAGCATGATCGACTCCGACCGGCCGGGACGGAACACCTCCTCCATCCGCTTTGCGAGTGACGCGAGCTCCACCCCCTCCACCCCCAGCTCGTCGAGGGCCCGCTTGGCGGCGTTCAGCTGCCCCTTGCCACCGTCGATCAGGACGAGGTTCGGCGGGTAGGCGAACTTGCGCGGCCGTCCGGACTCGTCCTCCAGCGGGGCGTCGCGCTCCTCGAGGTAGCGCCTGAACCGCCGGGTGATGACCTCGTGCATCATCGCGAAGTCGTCCTGGCCGGCGACGCCGCGGATCTTGAAGCGGCGGTACTCGCTCTTGCGGGGCAGGCCGTCCTCCATCACCACCATGGAGGCGACGGAGTTGGTGCCCTGCAGGGTCGAGATGTCGTAGCACTCGATGCGCAGGGGCGACTGCTCGAGGCCCAGGTGCTCCTGCAGCTCGCGGAGGGCCTGGGAGCGGGCGTTGAAGTCCTTGGCGCGCTTGAGGCGGTGCTGGTGGAAGGCCTCCTCGGCGTTGCCGCGGACGGTGTCGAGGAACTCCCGCTTCGGGCCGCGCTGGGGCACCCGGATGGCGACCCTCGAGCCGCGGAGGTCGGCGAGGAGCTCCTCGAGGACGTCGGCGTCCTCGGGCAGCTCGGGGACCAGCACCTCCTTGCCGACCACCTGGGTGGTCGCGGCATCCGGTTCGTGGACCAACCCGTCGGCGCCGCCCTTCGCGGTCGCGGTCAGCGGCTCGCGGCCCGCCGCGTCCCCGCCGACGGTCGCGACCCGCTCGCTGAAGACCTGGACGATGAAGCGCGTGAGGAGCTCGGCCATGTCGAGGTCCTCGACCCGGTCCACGGTCGCGCCCTTGCGCCCGACGACGCGCCCGCGGCGGATGAAGAAGACCTGGAACGCCACCTCGAGGTCGTCGGCGTGCCAGCTGATCGCGTCGAAGTCCTCCTTCTTGCCGGTGACCATCACCTGCTTGGCGAGGGCGGTCTCCATCGCCCGCAGCTGGTCGCGGATCCGGGCGGCCGCCTCGTAGTTCTGCTTCTCCGCCTCGGTCCGCATGCGGGACTCGAGCTCCTCGGTCGCCCCGTCGGTGTCGCCCTCGATGAAGGCCATCAGCCCGTCGAGGAGGTCGCGGTGCTCCTCCGGGGTGACCTCGCCGACGCACGGACCGCTGCACTTGCCGATGTGGAACAGCAGGCACGGCCGGCCGGCCCGGGCGTGGCGGTCGAAGACGCCCTTCGAGCAGGTCCGCACCGGGTAGATGCGCAGCAGCAGGTCGAGGGTCTCGCGGATCGCGTAGGCGTGGGCGTATGGGCCGAAGTAGCGGGTCCCGTCGTGGCGCGGGTTGCGCCGCACCATCGCCCGCGGCACCTCCTCGGCCAGCGTGACCGCGAGGTACGGGTAGGACTTGTCGTCGTTGTACCGGACGTTGAAGCGGGGCCGGTGCTGCTTGATGAGGTTGTACTCGAGGTGCAGCGACTCGACGTCGGACCCGCAGATGATCCACTCGACGCTGGCGGCCGTCTCGAGCATCGCGCGGGTCCGCTGGTGCAGCTGGCCGACGTCCTGGAAGTAGCTCGACAGCCGGCTGCGGAGGCTCTTCGCCTTGCCGACGTAGATGACCCGGCCGTGCCGGTCGCGCCACAGGTAGCACCCCGGATCCGTCGGGATCGTCCCCGGGTCGGGCCGGAAGTCCAGCGCGGGGTTCCGCGGTCGTGAGGTCGTCGCCATCGCTTCCCCCGATCCTGCCAGCCCGGTGCGACGTTGCCCCTCGGGCGGGGGGCCGGCGAGGGGCGGGGGCGGCGGCCTACAGGGGCGGCCTACAGGGGCGCGATCCGTCCGACGGTGTCGCTCGCCACCTCGTAGGCGCGGCCGGCGCGGAGGACGGTCGGGTCGTCGAAGGGACGGCCCATCAGCTGCATGCCGAGCGGGAGCCCGTCGTCGTCGACGCCGACGGGGAGGGAGAGCGTCGGCAGCCCGGTCAGGTTCCCGGCCGACGTGAGCCGGACGATCGCGGTGGTGATGTCCTCGGTGTGGCCGTCGGGCCACGTCACGTCGGCCTGGCCGACCGCCGGGGCGCGCATGACCATGCACGGCGCGGCGAGGACGTCGATGTCGGCGAACATCGCCGCCCACGCCTGCTGCATCAGCGTGCGGACGCGCAGCGCCGTGATGTAGTCGGTGGCGAGGACCAGCTCGCCGACCTCGAGCAGGAGGCGCACGTCGTCGGTGTACAGCTCGCCCTTGGCCCGCAGGTCCTGGCGGTGGTAGGCGCTCGCCTCCGGCAGCAGGATCGCCCACTCCGCGCTGATGATCTCGTCCGCGTGCGGGATCGTCACGTCGACGAGGGTGGCCCCCCGGTCCTCGAGGACGCCGATGGCGCGCCGCACGGCCTGCTCGACCGCCGGCTCGACGTGGTCGAAGAACCAGTTGGTGGGGACCCCGACCCGCAGCCCGTCGATCCCGTCGTCGATGCCGGCCGCGTGGCTCGGCACCGGCACGTCCACGGTCGCGGGATCGCGCCGGTCGAACCCGGCGACGACGTCCATGACCAGGGCGGCGTCGGTGACGTTGCGGGTCAGCGGTCCGACGTGGTCGAGCGACCACGACAGCGACGCGACCCCTCGTCGGGATGCCCGGCCGTAGGTGGGCTTGAAGCCGACGGTCCCGCAGAAGGAGGCCGGGATGCGGATCGAACCCGCCGTGTCGCTGCCGGTGGCGACCGTGCACGCGCCGCCGGCGACCGCGGCGCCGGAACCCCCCGACGAGCCGCCGGGGATCCGGCTGGTGTCCCAGGGGTTGCGCGACTCAGGGGTCAAGCCGCCGTAGGCGAACTCGTGGGTGTGGGTCTTGCCGATCATGACCATGCCGGCGTCCCGCATCCGGGCGACCATCACCGCGTCGTCGTCGGGGACGTGATCGGCGCGCACCCGTGAGCTGGAGGTGGAGGCGACCCCCGCGGTGTCGAACAGGTCCTTCACGGCGAACGGGATGCCGTGCAGCGGACCGCGGTGGCGCCCCTCGGCGATCTCCCGCTCGGCGGTGCTGGCGGCCTTCCGCGCCAGGTCGCTGGTGACCGTCACGAAGGCGTTGGTGGCCGTCTGGACCGTCGCGGCACGGGCCAGCACCGATTCGGTCAGCTCGACCGGCGAGAGGTCCCGCGCCTCGATCGCTGCCGCCGCCTCGGTCAGCGACAGCTCCCAGGGCTGCACGTCAGGCCTCCCAGCGGGCGTCGAAGGCGGTCGCCGGCGGGGTCTCCCCGAGCTCGACCGCGTCGAGGCGGTCGATCAGCGCGTAGATGCCCTCCGCGGTGGCCGCGAGCTGCGGGCGGCGATCCGCAGGCAGGTCGAGGCGCGCGACCTGCAGCGCGTGGTCCAGCGCCTCCCCCTCGAACGAGCGCGGTCGGTGGTCCATGGCGGTCTCCTGGTCGTGAGCACGGGGACGGGTCCGGCGAGCGGGACCCTAGGACGCGTTGACTGGCCGGTCAACGGGCGCCGGGGACGCCCGCCTTGCCCCGAGAGGTTAGGTTGCCCTAAGGTCCCGGCATGGCTCGGATCCTCGTCACCGGTGGCGCCGGCTTCATCGGCACGAACCTGGTCCGCCACCTGCTGGACGCGGGTGACGAGGTGGTGGTCGTCGACCGCCTCCCCACCCGCCGCCAGCGCGCGAACGCCGACCTGCTGGCGGGCGAGGGGGCGGAGGTCGTGGTGGCCGACCTCGCGGCGGTCGACCTGGTCTCCCTCCTGCGCCGTGCGGACGGCGGGACGCCGGACGGGATCGTGCACCTGGCGGGGCAGCCGGGGGTGCAGACCAGCTGGTCGACCGGGTTCGCGGCCCACCTCGACGGCAACGTCGGCCTGGCCCAGCGGGTGCTGGAGGCCGCGCTCGAGGTCGGGGTCCCCCGGGTCGTGATGGCCTCCTCCAGCTCGGTGTACGGGGACCGCGGCGGGTGGGTGGCCGAGGACGGGCCACTGGCTCCGGTGAGCCCCTACGGCGCCACGAAGGCGGCGATGGAGCTGCTCGCCGGGACGTACGCCGCCCGCGGCCTCAGCGTGGTGTCCCTGCGGTACTTCACCGCCTACGGGAGGCTGCAGCGACCGGACATGGCCATCCACCGCATGCTGCGCGCCGGGCTGGGCGGTCCGCCGTTCCCCGTCCGCGGCGCCGGACGGCAGGTCCGCGACTTCACCCACGTCGACGACGTCGTGGCTGCCACGGCGGCGGCGCTGCGGGCGCCGCTCGACCCCGGCACGACGATCAACGTGGGCAGCGGCCGTCCCGTGTCCCTCGACGAGCTGCTGGCGGCCTGCGAGGTCGCCCTCGGCCACCCCGTGCCGACCTGTCGGGTGCCCGCCACCCCGGGTGACCCGGCCCGGACCGCCGCCCGGATCGACCGGGCCGCCCAGCTGCTGGGGTGGGCGCCGCGGGTGCCGCTCGCCGACGGGCTGGCGGACCAGCTGCGCTGGCAGGCCGGCCGGGCCCTACCGGTGCCGCTGGCCTCGTGAGCACCGGCCCCGCGGGCGGCCCGGACCGGCGGGCCGTCGTCGCCGCCGTGGTCCTCGCCGCCGTCGTCGCCTCCGCGGCCGCCCTGGCGGGCCTGGGGGCGCGGGCCACCTACGGTGCCCGCACGAGCGGCGACGAGCCGTACTACCTGCTGACGGCCGACAGCCTGGCGTCCGACGGCGACCTCGACATCGCCGACGAGCTCGCGGCCGAGGTGTACGCGCCGTACCACGAGATCCCGGTCGACCCGCAGACGACCCCGCTGCCCGGGGGCGCGCACCTCAGCCCCCACGACCCCCTGCTGCCGCTGGTCCTCGCGCCGGCGATGGGGGTCGGCGGGTGGGTGGCCGCGAAGGGGGTCCTCGCGCTGCTGGCTGGTCTCACGGCGGCGCTGACCGCGTGGCTGGCGATCCGTCGGCTCCGCGTGCGGCCCGGCACGGCCGGGTGGGTGACCGCCGGGTCGTTCGCCGGCATGCCGCTGGCGCCGTACGGCACGCAGGTGTACCCGGAGGTGCCGGCGGCGCTGGCCGTCCTCGTCGTGGTCGCGGCCGTCTCCACCATGGCGTCCCGGCGCTCGGCGGTTGCCCCGGGGGTGGCGGGGCCCGCGGTGCTGGCGGTGGCGGGCGTGGTGGTGCTGCCGTGGCTGTCGGTGAAGTACGTGCCGGTCGCCGCGGTGCTGGCGGCGCTGGCCGCCTGGCGGCTGTGGCGGGGTGGGCACCGTCGGGTGCTCGGGTGGAGCGCTGCGGGGCTGGTGCTCGCAGGCGTGACCTACCTGGTGGCCCACCAGGTCGTGTACGGCGGCTGGACCGTGTACGCCGCCGGCGACCACTTCGTCGACAGCGGCGAGCTGTCGGTCGTCGGCGTCGACCCCGACCACGTCGGACGTGCCCGTCGACTGGTCGGCCTGCTCGTCGACCGCGCGTTCGGCATCGGGGTCTGGCACCCGGCGTGGCTGGTCGCCCCGGCCGCGGTGGCCTGGCTGGTGGCCCGCCGCGACCAGCCCGACCGGTGGCTGGTCGTCGCACCCCTCGCTGTGGGGTGGCTGGTGGCGACGTTCGTCGCCCTCACGATGCACGGCTGGTGGGTGCCGGGCCGTCAGGTCGTCGTGGTCCTGCCCCTCGCCGCCCTGGCCCTGTGCGGGCTCGTCGACCGGCATCGAGCCATCGCCGTGGCGGTCGCAGCAGGCGTGGTGGCCGGGGTGGTCAACTGGCTGTGGCTCGCCGTCGAGGCGTCCACCGGCGCGCGGACACTCATCGTCGACTTCGCCGAGACCTCCGCGCCGCCGTACCGGCTGCTGGCGGTCCTGGCACCTGACGGCCTGGCCGGCGGCATGGTCGCGGATGTCGTGCGAGCTGCCTGGGCTGTGCTGCTCGCCGCGACGGCCGTTCTGGCCATCCGCGCGGCCCGCCGGTACGCCGACCCGGCACGAGCCACTGTGTCGGTGGACCCGTCAGGTGGGCGGGCGTACCGACACACCGGTCCTGGACGCGCCACTGTGTCGGTGGACCCGTCAGGTGGGCCGGCGTACCGACACACCGATGGGGAGGGGGTGCGGTGAGGACGATCCGGCGCCTCGGCGGACCGGCGATGGCCGTCCTCGCGGTCGTGGCCACCGGCGTGGCGGTCGCGGGGTTGGTGGCCACCGTCGACGTCGACGCCCTGCGATCGGGCGTCACGGCGGCGCGCGGCGACCTGGTCGGACTGGTCGTGGCCGTGGGCGCGTTCGGCACCGCGTTCGCGCTGCGGGCCGTGGCCTGGCAGCGGACCCTGCCGGGCCTGTCCTTCGGCCACGCCCTCGCGGCCATCCACGTGTCGCTGGGTGGGAACCACGTCCTGCCGTTCCGGCTGGGCGAGCCCCTGCGGATCCTGTCGGTCGTCCGCCGGGCGGGGATCAACCCGGCCGATGCCACGACGTCCACCGTGGCGCTGCGCACCGCCGACATCGTGTCGCTGCTGGTGATGGGAGTGGTCGCGGGACCGGCCGTCGTCGCGGACCTGCTCGGTCCTGCCGGCGCGGGCGTGGCGCTGGTCGTCGCCCTCGCGGGTGCCGGCGCGGTGTGGGTCGCGGTGCGGCGCCGACGCGCGGGCGCTGGGATCCGCCCGCCCGGCCCGGTCGTGCTGGCTTTGACGACGTTCGCCTGGGTTGCAGAGGCCGTGCTCGTCTGGCAGGTCCTCACGTGGTTCGGCGTGCGGCCGTCGGCGGCGGACGCGGTCGTGGTCCTGGCAGCGGCGATCGCGGCGCAGCTGGTGGCGCTGGCACCGGGCGGGCTCGGGTCGTACGAGGCGGCGGCGACGGCCGCGCTGGTCGCCGTGGGGGTCCCGTCGGGCCGTGCCATCGCCGCCGCGCTGGCGATCCACGCGCTGAAGACGGCGTACTCCCTGGTGGCCGGGGTGGTGTCGACGGCCCTCCCGAGCCCGGGGCTCTGGGGCCGGCTCCGCCTGCCGCGCCGTCGTCCCCCGCGCCCCTCTCCCTGCCCCACCGGCGACGGACCGGTGGTGCTGTTCATGCCCGCCCACGACGAGGGACCGCGCGTCGCGGCGGTCGTGGCCCGGACGCCCGCGACCGTCGCCGGCCGGCCGGTGCAGGTCGTGGTGGTCGACGACGGCAGCGCCGACGACACGGCGACCCGGGCACGAGCGGCCGGTGCGACGGTGATCTGCCACGAGGTAAACCGGGGGTTGGGAGCCGCGGTGCGCACCGGGTTGGCGCACGCGACCGCCGTCGGGGCCAGCGCCGTCGCCTTCTGCGACGCCGACGGCGAGTACGACCCGGCAGAGCTCGAGGCGCTGGTCTCCCCGATCCTGGACGGCACCGCCGACTACGTCGTCGGCAGCCGGTTCGCCGGGACGATCCACCACATGCGACCCCACCGCCGGCTCGGGAACCAGGTGCTGACCGGATGGGTGCGCTGGACCGTGCGGCAGCCGGTGACCGACGGCCAGTCGGGCTACCGGGCCTTCTCCCCCGCCGCGGCAGCCGCCGCCGTGATCCCGCACGACTACAACTACGCCCAGGTCCTCACGATCGACCTCGTCGGGCGCGGGTTCACCTACGTCGAGGTCCCGATCACCTACGCCTTCCGCGCCTCCGGCCGCTCGTTCGTGCGGCTGGGCCGGTACCTGCGCCGCGTCGTCCCGACGGTCTGGCGCCAGCTGAACCCGGAACCGGCAACGCTGTCCCGCTGACCGGCGCTGATCCCCTCCCCCTCCCCACTGGCCCTCTGGGCCCTCCCCCTGGGCGTCCCCGGGAACTCTCAGTGCACCTAACGCCGTTCAGCGGGCAACTCCGGCGCACCGAGAGTCGGGAAACGGCAGGTCAGCGCCTCGACCCACGCTCCGACGCCGGAGGGTGACCCCGGTCAGTGCACCGAAAGTCGGGCGGACGGGGCCGGGGCACACAGGGCTGGGAGCTCAGTCCTCGACGACGTGGGCGTCGATGCGGCTGCGGGCTCGCCGCCACGCCGCCTCGTCCCATCCGTCGGGGCCGTCCAGCGCCTCGACCGCCCACCGGGCCATGTCGATGACGTGGTGGAGGTTGTCGGCCACGCCCAGGCCCTGACGGCCCAGCAGCGTGACCCCGTCGACGGCCTCGGCGCGGGACAGCAGATCCCGCAACCGGCCCGCGCCGGCGTTGTCGTACCGCGGGTACACGCGGGGCAGCCGGATGGTGCGGACCTCGACCGGGGAGGGGCTGGGCAGGCCGAGGCGGCCCATGCCCTCGAGGACGGCGCCCTCCAGCTGGTCCTCCGCGGCCTGCCACGTCGCGTCCCCCGGCGTCGCCGGCACCTCGGCGCACAGGACGGTCCGGTCGGCGGGGTCGGGTCCGTCGCGGTAGCCCTTGGGCTCGCTCAGCCGGACGAACGGGACCTCGAGGTCGGGGACGTAGTGGGCGTCCCACTCCAGGTACCGGGGCTGGTCGAGCACCAGGTAGACGAGGACGACCCCCCGGTGCACCAGCGCCGGGGTGGTGTCGGCCACCCCCGGGCTGGCGGCGACCAGCGCTGACGGTGGGGCGGTCCACAGCACACGCCCTGCCGCCAGCCGGCCGCCGTCGCGCGTGTGGATCACGGGTGCACGGCGGTCAGGGGTGACGGCCAGCGGGGCGGTCTCGAGCAGGACCTCCACCCCGGCGTCGACCGCGGCCTCGGCCAGGCGGTCCACGATCTGGCCGTAGCCGAGCCGCGGGTACAGGAAGGTCCGGCCGGTCGGGGTGGCGCTGCGGCGCAACCGGCCGATCACGTCACCGATGCCGCGCAGGGCGATGCGGCGGCGGGCGAGCTCGCCGGCCAGCTCCTCCGGCCCGACCCCCCAGAGCTTGCGGGCGTACGGCCCGTGGAAGCGGTCGAGGACGGTCGGGCCGAGGCGGGCGGCGACCACGTCGGCGTAGGTGGCGTCGGCCGGCTCGCGACGGACGACCCCCGTCAGCAGGTCCCCACCGATCCGGGCCGCGGTGGCCGGGGGGAGGGACCGGATCAGGTCCCCGACCTGCAGGGGGAACCCGACCCAGCGGCCGTCGAGGTGCAGCCGCCCGTGGCGGGGGCGGACCTGCAGGTCGCTGCCGAGCAGCTCGTCGAGCAGGGCCCGGGTCGGCCCGGACGCGCTCGGGTGCAGTCGGTGGCTGCCCAGGTCGACGCGCTGACCGCCGACGGTCGGGCTGGCCGCCATCCCGCCGAGCCGTGACGACGCCTCGACCAGAACGACGGACCGGCCGCGCCGCGCAGCCAACAGGGCCGCCGCCAGCCCGGCCGGGCCGCCGCCGACCACGACGACGTCGCTGCTGCGCTCGATCGGGCGGGGTGACATCGTCGCAGAACGGTAGGACGTCGGCGGCCACCCGCCAACGCCGCCCACGCAGCTGGGACGCCTACTAGCTGGCGATCGGCTCCCGTTGCAGCAGCGGCGCCAGGAACTTCCCGGTGTAGCTGTTCGGGGTGTCGACGATCTGCTCCGGCGACCCCTCGCCGACGATCGTGCCGCCTCCCGATCCGCCTTCGGGTCCGAGGTCGATGATCCAGTCCGCGGTCTTCACGACCTCGAGGTCGTGCTCGATCACGATGACCGTGTTGCCCTTGTCGACCAGCCGGTGCAGCACCTCGAGCAGCTTGCGGACGTCCTCGAAGTGCAGACCGGTCGTGGGCTCGTCCAGGATGTAGACGGTCTGGCCGGTCTGGCGCTTGCGGAGCTCGCTGGCCAGCTTGACCCGCTGCGCCTCACCACCGGACAGCGTCGTCGCCGCCTGTCCCAGCCGCACGTAGCCCAGGCCGACGTCGACCAGGGTCTCGAGGTGCGCCCGGATCGCCGACAGGTTGGTGAAGAACCCCAGCGCCTCCTCGATCGGCATGTCGAGGACGTCGGCGATCGTCTTGCCCTTGTAGTGCACCTGCAGGGTCTCGCGGTTGTACCGGGCGCCCTTGCAGACCTCGCACGGCACGTAGATGTCCGGCAGGAACTGCATGTCGATCTTGATCGTCCCGTCGCCCTTGCAGTTCTCGCACCGCCCGCCCTTGACGTTGAAGCTGAACCGCCCGGGCTGGTACCCGCGCATCTTCGCCTCCTGCGTGGCGGCGAACAGCTTGCGGATGTGGTCGAACACACCGGTGTAGGTCGCGGGGTTGGACCGCGGGGTCCGCCCGATCGGTGACTGGTCGATGCCGACCACCTTGTCGACGTCCTCCAGCCCGTCGATGCGGCGGTGGGCACCCGGCACGACCCGCGAGCCGTACACGTGCCGCATCAGGCCGGCCTTCAGGATGTCGTTCACCAGCGTCGACTTGCCGCTGCCCGACACGCCCGTGACGGCGGTGAACACGCCCAGGGGGAAGCGGACGGTCACGTCCTGCAGGTTGTGCTCCCGCGCACCTCTGACCGTGATCGCGTGGCCCCGCTTGGGCCGCCGGCGCTCGGGGGGCACCGGGATCTCGAGGCGCCCCGACAGGTACTTGCCCGTGATCGACCGGTCGTTCACCTGCAGGTCGGCGAGCGATCCGGAGTGCACGATCTCGCCGCCGTGCTCCCCCGCCCCGGGGCCGATCTCCACGACGTGGTCCGCCGCCTCCATCGTGGCGCGGTCGTGCTCGACGACGATCACGGTGTTCCCCAGGTCGCGCAGGCGCACCAACGTGTCGATCAGCCGCTCGTTGTCCCGCTGGTGCAGGCCGATCGAGGGCTCGTCCAGCACGTACAGGCACCCGACCAGCCCCGACCCGATCTGGGTCGCCAGCCGGATCCGCTGCGCCTCGCCGCCCGCCAGCGTCCCCGCGGACCGGCCCATCGTCAGGTAGTCGAGGCCGACGTCGAGGAGGAACCGCAGCCGCTCGTTGATCTCCTTGAGCACCGACTCGGCGATCATCGCGTCGCGCGTGCCGAGCTCGAGACCGGTGAAGAACGCCTGCGCGTCGGCGATCGACATGGCGGAGACGTCCGCGATGGACCGGCCGTCGATCAGGACGTGGAGGGGGAGGGGACGGAGCCGGGCGCCCTTGCACGTGGGGCAGGGCACCTCCCGCATGTACTCCTCGATCTTGTCCCGCTGGTAGTCCGAGTCGGTCTCGGCGTACTTCCGCTGCAGCCACGGGATCACGCCCTCGTACGACGCGTTGTAGCTGCGCTTCCGGCCGTACCGGTTGGTGTAGCTGACGTGCACCTTGCCGCCGACGCCGTGCAGCAGCGCCCGCTTGTGCTGGGCCTTCAGCTTCCGCCACGGCGTCTGGGTGCTGAACCCGCGCTCGGCGGCGATGGCCTTCAGCACCTGGGAGAAGTACCGCTGCTGCGGACCGGTCGAGAACGGGATCAGCACCCCGTCGTCGATCGAGTCGTCCTCGGCGGTGATGACCAGCTCGGGGTCGACCTCCTTGCGGATGCCGAGCCCGTCGCAGGAGTGGCAGGCGCCGTAGGGGGTGTTGAACGAGAACGACCGCGGCTCGAGCCGGTCGAAGGACAGCCCGTCGTAGGGGCACGCGAGGTGCTCGGAGAAGATCGTGTACTCCCCCTCCCCCTCACCCTCCCGCGGCACGGTCAGGACCGCGGCGACCCCGTCCGCCAGGGCCAGCGCCTGCTCGATCGAGTCGTTCAACCGCCGGCGGATGTGCGGCTTGGCGACCAGGCGGTCGACGACCACCTCGATGTCGTGCTGCTCGTAGCGAGCCAGGTCCGGGGGGTCGGCGAGGTCGACGACCTCTCCGTTCACGCGGGCGCGCGCGAAGCCCTTGGTGGACAGCTCCTTCATCAGGGTCGTGTAGTTGCCCTTGCGGCCGCGCACGACCGGGGCGAGGACCATGAACCGCTCCCCGTCGGGCAGCGACTCCAGCTGGTCGACGATCTGCTCGGCGGACTGCTGCTCGATCGGTCGTCCGCACTCGGGGCAGTGCGGCTTGCCGATCCGCGCGAACAGCAGGCGGAGGTAGTCGTAGACCTCGGTGATCGTCCCGACCGTCGAGCGGGGGTTCTTCGAGGTCGTCTTCTGGTCGATCGAGATGGCGGGGCTGAGCCCCTCGATGAAGTCGACGTCGGGCTTGTCCATCTGCCCGAGGAACTGGCGCGCGTAGGCGCTGAGGGACTCGACGTACCGTCGCTGCCCCTCCGCGTAGATCGTGTCGAAGGCCAGGCTGGACTTGCCGGATCCGGACAACCCGCTGAACACGACGAGGGCGTCGCGTGGGATCTCCAGCGACACGTTCTTGAGGTTGTGCTCACGGGCGCCGGCCACGCGGAGGACCGATGCCGGAGCGGAGGTCTGGTGTGGTGCGCTCACGACGGCCCAACGCTACCCGGCGGGTGCGACACGACCACCGTCAGAGGGCCACCTCGGGTGCGGACAACGGCCATCGGTACAGGGTCGACATGACTCGGGTCATCGAGGGTCCCAGGGCATATGAGCCGATTGATCTCCGCCGCCGCCACGATCCTCCTGCTCCTGGGTCTGCTCGCCATTCCGGCCGCCGCCCAGGAGCCGCCCGACTACGTCGTCGCCGATCCGACCTTCGAGGCGCGCGAGGGCGCCACCGCCTACAGCGGCACCCTCACCGTCGACGGGGCCGACTCCGGGTACCAGATCGAGGTCCCCGACGACTGGAACGGCACCCTCGTCCTCTACGCCCACGGCTTCGTGGGTCCGCAGCAGGCCGATCTCATCGTCCAGCCCCCGCCGCTGAGGGACCTGTTCATCGCCCAGGGCTTCGCGTGGGCCGCCTCGAGCTACTCGGCGAACGGGTACGTGATCGACTCCTCGATCGAGGAGACCGACGCCCTTCGGACCCGCTTCGCCGAGTTGACCGGCGAAGACGAGCCTACCGCCACGATCGTCCACGGGTTCTCCATGGGCGGGCACATCACCGGGGCCGCGATCGAGCGCCGTCCCGACGCCTACGTCGGGGCCCTGCCGGCCTGCGGCGTGATGGGCGACCTCGCGCTGTTCGACTACTTCGCCGACGTGAACCTCGTGGGCGGCACCCTGGCCGGCGTCGAGGTGCCGATCCCCGGCGACCTGTCCTACCTGCAGGGCCCCGCGCAGCAGATCTCCGCGATCCTCGGCCTGCAGACCGGCCTCAGGACGCCCGGCGGCGTGCAGTACGCCGACGTGGTCGAGCACCTGAGCGGCGGCGAGCGGCCGACGTTCGAGGAGTCGCTGCGCTTCTGGAACGTCGACGCGGCCATCGACCCGGGTGAGGGGCCGACGATCCCCTTCCTGCAGGCGCTGTACGGCCGTGCGCTGTCGGGTGGCCTCGAGACCCCCGTCGGTGCCGGTGACGCCTACGACAACGCCGACACCGTCTACCAGTTCCCGAACCACCCCGAGGGCGAGCTCTCCCCCGTCGAGGAGGCGCTCAACGCGCTGGTGCCCCGGGTGGAGGGTGACGCACCCGCGCCGTTCGCCGTGATCGACGGCGAGCCGGAGATCCCCGTCCTGTCCCTCCACACCACCGGCGACCTGTTCGTGCCCCTCCTCAACCAGCGGATCTACGCCCAGGAGGTCGCCGACCACGGCCTGTCGGAGAACCTCGTCCAGCGCACCGTCCGCGCCGCGGGGCACTGCGACTTCACCCCGGAGGAGCTGGTGACGGCCTTCGGCGACCTGGTGACGTGGATCACCACGGGCGAGCGGCCCGAGGGCGAGGACCTGCTGGACGACGCCGTCGTGGCCGATCGCGACCTCGGGTGCGCCTGGACGTCCGAGACCCGGCCGGGCATGCCCGAGTGCGACCCGCCGACCGCCATCACCGTGGAGGGCGCCGACCCGGTCGCCACGTCCATCGCGGTGAGCCAGGGCTGGGAGGCCTCGCCCGCCGCCGTGATCGCCCGGGCCGACGACTTCGCCGACGGCCTGACCGGCGCGTCGCTGGCCGGGGGGCTCGGCGCGCCGCTGCTGCTCAACCCGGTCGAGGCGCTGTCGCCCGACGTGCTGGCCGAGCTGCGGCGCCTGGGCGTGACGGACGTCACCCTCCTCGGCGGCACGGCCGCGCTGTCCGACGGGGTCGAGCAGGGGCTGGCCGACGCGGGCATGACCGTGGCGCGCGTGGCCGGGACGAACCGGTTCGGCACCGCCGCGGCCATCGCGACCGCGCTGGCCGAGGCCGCCGGCGCCCCGCCGGCGGAGGTGTTCCTCGCGAACGGCGGCGGGTTCGCGGACTCCGTCGCGGTGTCGGCGCTGTCGGCGTTCAGCCTGCAGCCGATCCTGCTCGTCGAGCAGGACCGCGTGCCCGCGGAGACCACCGCGGCCCTCGAGGCACTGGGCGACCCGGCGACCGCCGCGGTCGGCGGCACCGACGTGATCAGCGACCAGATCGCACCGGACGTCCGGCTGGCCGGGGACAACCGGTACGGCACCAGCGCGGCGGTGGTGGAGGCGTCCCGCGGCGCCGGGCTGCGGGTCAACGAGCCGTGGCTGGTCGACGGTGAGACGTTCGTCGAGGCCCTCGTCGCCGGCCCGGCCGCCGCGGCCGCCGGGCAGGTCATGGCCATGGTCGACGGTGACGACCTGGCCGGCTCGGCCGGATCGACGAACGACCTGATCGCGTCCCTCGCCGGGCTGGTGGAGGACCTGGTCGTCGTGGAGACCGCGGACAGCGTGGCCCAGAGCTCGGTCGACGCGCTCCTGGTGTCGTTGACGGACGGCTGATCGCGGGGTCCAGCAGCAGACGCCCCCGGTGACCGCCGGGGGCGTCGGGTAGAACCGGGCCATGAGCTACCCCGAGAACGGCCACGTCGAGCCCGGCGGCGCGACGGCCATCCGCACCGTGTCCCTGCCCGGCGGCGTCGACGTGGAGGTCCGCAAGCTCTCCGTCGGCCCGATGGACAACAACGCCTACCTGCTGGTGAGCGCGGGCGAGGCCCTGCTGATCGACGCCGCGAACGACGCCGAGCGGCTGCTCGAAGAGATCGGCCGGGCGGACCAGCCCGGCCCGGAGGCCGGCGTGCGGGTGGTCACGATCATGACCACGCACGGCCATCACGACCACTGGCAGGCTCTGGACGCCGTGGCGGAGGCCACCGGCGCGGAGGTGGTGGTGCACGCCGCCGACGCGGACATGGTCGACCGCGAAGCCGACCGCCACGTCGCGGACGGCGAGGCGCTGCGGTTCGGCGAGGCCTCCGTCCGGCTGATCCACACACCCGGCCACACGGCGGGATCGACGTCGGTCCTGCTGGGCGACCGCCACCTCTTCACGGGCGACACGCTCTTCCCGGGCGGGATTGGTCGGACCACAAGTCCCGAGGAGTTCGACACAGCGTACCGCTCCGTGACCGAGCGTCTCTTCATCCTGGACGACGAGACGTGGGTCTATCCGGGCCACGGGGACGATACGACGTTGGGCGCCGAGCGACCGCACCTCGAGGAGTGGCGCGAGCGCGGCTGGTGAGGCTGAGCCGCGGGTGCTTGGGGGCGCCCCGGCGGCCGTAGAACCCCGCAGATGTGCACTTGCCCCTTCCACCGCGTCGAAGTGCACATCCAGACCGGCGACCGGCCCGTCGCGGCCCCGGTCAGTCGTCGACCGGCGCCAAGAGCTCGGCGAGGGTCCTACGCTGGTCTGGCGTCAGCGGAGGGGCCCGTTCGACGACCCGCCTGACGTAGTGGGCGGTCGGGTCGTCGGCGGCGTCCCGTGAGATCGGGCGGTCTGTGCGTCCGGCTGCTCCGCCCCGCAGGTCGACGCTGACCGGATCGCTCCTGGCCGCCGTCTCCTGCGCAGTCGTCGCCATCGCGCCCGTTCCGACGTCGCACGCCCCCGTCTTGTGTCAGCGAATCTCGCCAGCCCCGAACTCGCGCCGGATCGAAAGTCGTTGACACAACGGGCCCCTCTCCCCCGTCTACCAGGACACACGTCTTGCACACGAGGACGGCAGGGAGGCGGCAGGTCGGATGTCAGTGACTCCACAGACCGGGTGGGTCCCGTGACGGTGTCGATGCGGGTGATGTCCGCGGGCGCCGGCTACCGCTACCTCCTCGACTCCGTCGCCGTCGGCGACGCCGTCCGTGGGCCCGGACGCGGGCTGGCGGACTACTACCCCGTCGAGGGCTGCCCGCCGGGCCGCTGGCTCGGCTCAGGACTGCCGGCCCTCGGCCGCAGGGAGCTGCGAGCGGGCGGTGTGGTCACCGAGGAGCAGGTGGCACGCCTCCTTGGCCAGGGCCGCGACCCGCTCACAGCCGAGCCGTTGGGACGCGCCTACCCTAAGTACCGCTCACCGACGGAACGCATCGCCGACCGCGTCGCCGAGCTCGACCCGAACCTGGACGACGACGCCCGCGCGGCCGCCGTCGAACGGATCGAGGCCGAGGAGGGGAAGCGGCGTGGCCGACGGGCGGTGGCCGGGTTCGACCTGACCTTCAGCGTCCCCAAGTCCGTCTCGGTGCTCTGGGCCCTCGCCGACGAGCACACCCGCGCCCAGGTCATCGACGCACACCACGCCGCCATCGCCGACGTGATCGACCTGCTCGAGCGCGAGGTCGCCGCGACCCGGATGGGCGCGAGGGCGCCGGACGGTGCGGTCGCCCAGGTCCCCGTGGCCGGGGTCATCGCGGCCGCGTTCGACCACTACGACTCTCGCGCCGGCGACCCCCAACTCCATACCCACGTCGTCATCGCCAACAAGGCCAAGACCGTCCTCGACGGCAGGTGGCGCGCCCTGGACGGCCGCCCGGTCCACGCGGCCATGGTCGCGCTGTCCGAGCACTACAACGCCGTCCTCGCCGACCGACTCACCACCGCACTCGGCGTCGTCTGGACCCAACGGGACCGCGGCGCCGATCGCAACCCGGCGTGGGAGATCGCCGGCATCCCCAACGAGCTCCTCGACGTCTTCTCGTCCCGCACCGCCGACATCGACGTGGCCAAGGAGCAGCTGATCGCCGACTACGTCGCCGCCCACGGCCACCAGCCGTCGGCGACGACGGTCTTGAAGCTCCGTCAGCAGGCGACGTTGGCGACCCGGCCGGACAAGTCGTTGCACTCGCTCTCGGACCTTACCGACCGCTGGCGGACAACAGCGGAGACGCATGGCCACTCCCCCGCCGCCTGGCTGACGCACGTCCTGGGCGGCAGGTCACAGCAACGACTGCGCGCGGGCGACCTGTCGCCGGCGACCGTCGAGGGGATCGCCGCCACCGTGGTCGAGGTGGTGGGCGAGCGGCGGTCGACGTGGCGCAGGTGGAACCTGCACGCCGAAGCCACCCGGCAGCTCATGGGCGTCCGCTTCGCCTCGTTGCACGACCGCGAGGCCATCCTCGCGAGCGTCGTCCGGGCCGCGGAGCGTGCCTCGGTGCTACTCACCCCGCCGGAGCTCGGAGCAGTCCCGCCGGAGCTGCGGCGCGAGGACGGCACGAGCATGCTCCGGCCGCGCCACTCGGAGGCGTTCACCTCCGCCGAGCTCCTCGCGGCGGAGGACCGTCTGCTCCAGCTGTCGCGGGCACGGAATGCGCCGCAGGTCCCTGCCGTCACCGTGGCCCACCACGCCGACGGGCTTGGCGACGACCAGGTCGCCGCGATCGCCCAGGTCGCCACCTCCGGCCGGGTGGTCGACGTCCTCGTAGGCCCAGCCGGCGCAGGCAAGACCACCACCATGCGAGCCCTCCGCACAGCCTGGGAGCACCTCTACGGCGCCGGCACGGTGGTCGGCCTTGCGCCGTCCGCCGCGGCGGCCGAAGTGCTCGGCGCCGACCTCGAGGTAGAGGCCGAGACCCCCGCGAAGTGGCTCCACGAGCTCGCGGGCTGCCGTGTCGCGCTCCGCGCCGGCCAGCTGGTGATCGTCGACGAAGCCTCCTTGGCCGGAACCCACACCCTGCACCGCATCGCCACCGCCACCGCCGACGCCGCCGCGAAGCTGCTCCTCCTAGGCGACCCCGCCCAGCTGGCCGCCGTTGACGCCGGCGGCGCGTTCAGGTTGCTTGCGACCGACCGCGATGACGTCGCCGAGCTCAGCGACGTCCGCAGATTCCACCACGACTGGGAGAAGCACGCCTCCCTACAGCTGCGCGACGGGAACGCAGCGGTCCTCGACACCTACGACCAGCACTGCCGACTCCTCGACGGCGACACGGACGCAATGTTCGACGCCGCGTACACCGCCTGGCAGGCCGACCTCGCCTCGGGCAAGACCAGCTTCCTCATCGCACCCACCCGCGAGCACGTCACCACCCTTAACGCGCGTGCCCATGACGACCGGGTCGCGACCGGCGACGTCGACCCGTCCATAGTCATCCGCTTGCACGACCGCACGCTCGCCGGTGTCAGCGACGCCATCGTGACCCGCCGCAACCACCGGCAGCTCACCGACGCCTCCGGCCGATGGGTCCGCAACGGCGACCGCTGGACCATCAGCGCCATCCTCCCCGACGGGGCCCTCGCTGTGTTGGGTAACGGCGGCAGCGTTCAACTCCCGGCCGACTACGTGGCAGAGCACGTCGAGCTCGGCTACGCCGTCACCGCCCACCGCGCCCAGGGCGCAACGGTCGACACCGCCCACGCCATCGTCACCCCCGCGATGACCCGCGAGACGCTGTACGTCGCCCTCACGCGCGGTCGGGCTTCGAACCGCGCCTACGCCATCACCGACAGCGCCGACCTCGAGGCTCACCAGGACGACGGCGACAACGTCACGGGCCGGCGAGTGCTCACCGGCGTGCTCAGCCGGGTCGGTGCGGAACGGTCCGCCCACGAGACGCTGCGGGCCGAGCAGGACCGCTGGGGAGGCATTACCCAGCTCGCCGCGGAGTACGACACCATCGCCGCCACCGCCCAACACGACCGCTGGACGAATCTCATCCGAGGCTGCGGCCTCACGAGCGACCAGGCCAACCAAGTCCTCGCGTCCGACGCGTTCGGACCCCTCGCAGCCGCGCTGCGTCACGCCGATGCTCACCATCTCGACCTCGAGGAACTGCTCCCCAACCTCGTCGACGCCCGCGAGCTCGACAACGCCCACCAGGTCGCCGCAGTCCTCCACCATCGCATCACCACCGCCACCACCCGCCTCGCCGCACGCCACCAGCGGCAACCACGCGAGATGATCGCCGGCCTCATCCCCACGGCTGCCGGTCCCATGACCCCCGCAATGCGGACCGCCCTCGACGAACGCCAACAACTAATCGAACAGCGCGCCAGTGGACTCGTTCAGACCGCGATCGCCCGGCATGAACCCTGGATCCGCCACCTCGGACGCGTACCTCAACAATGGCACGGCCGCGACTGCTGGGTCCGCACCGCGACCACCGTTGCCGCGTACCGCGACCGCTACGACATCACCACCGCGAACCCGCTCGGTCCTGATCCAGTCAGCGACATGCAGAGGGCCGATGCCGGCCGAGTCCGCGAGGCCCTTGACCGTCTGCGACAGATCCGCGCGCTGGATGCGAGGACAGCGTCGCGCCGACCAGTCCAGCGAGACTCACCCGGGCTCGGTCGGTCATTGTGAGAGGGGGGAGCGCATAAGTTGCGCAATCCTGCTAAACCCATCGTTTGCAGAGACGGCGCGGCCTGTGGACCACCCCTTTCACGAGTTGTTGACAACGGGTGGTCCCAGGATGCCGTCCACATAAGTCGCGTACGGGGCGCGACGAAGCACCGGAACTGGCAGCGGACTGATCGCCGAGCACTAGGCGCGAAAGCTCCCTAGCCCCTTCCTCGAAGTAGAGCCTCTCCCGCAGAGAGCGCCGCATGCACTTGCTCGATACTACGGCGACTGTTCCTTTCCCCTATCCGCTCCGGTACTGTTATCTGGGTTCGCGCTATTCCGTCACCATCAACGCCACCTCGTACAAGGAAAGGTCGCAATTCAGCGCCTCCTGTAGAAGGTGTGGGCCGGTGACGGCCGCGGGGTGGGCGTAGTCGCTGGTCAGCGCGGCGGGAGGGCCTCACGAGCGACGCGCACGGTCTGGACGACGATTCGGGGTGTCTTACGCCTC
>NZ_CAXQBR010000104.1 GCF_964222135.1 Euzebya sp. | reverse complement strand
GACGGGGTGCCCCTCGCCGCGCAGACCGCCCACGCGGTCCGGCGGGCCCGCACGCACGGGCGGAACACCGCGCACGCGGCGCCCCACGGGCCGGCCGAGCGGGCGGTGATCGCCTGGGTTCGCGGGCTCCTCGACCCCGACGGGCACGTCGCGCCGCTGCTCCGCCCGCTGGCCGTGCGCGCGGCGGAGGTCGCCATGGCCACCTCCCACGGGCAGGTCCTCCTCCGCTGCGCAGCCGGGGGCGTCCCCGCGACCCTCGCGGGGACCGAGGGGTGGGACGTCCAGCTGGGCCCGCCGCGCGTCGGCCCGCCGGGTGCGGGGCCGACCGCCCCGGTCGCCGAGCTGTGGGCGGCCCGCCGCGACGGCCGGATCAAGCGACACGTCCTCGCCACCGCGCTCCGCGCGCTGCGCGACCACCCCGAGGTGCTCGGGCCGGACGCCGGGTACGAGCCCGTCCCGACGACCGGCCGGTGGGCCGACGAGCTGCTGGTGTGGCGTCGCACTGCGCCCGGTGGGGCCGGGCAGGCCATCGTCGTCGTCCCGCGGTTGCTGGGGCGGGTCACCGATGGGGGCCGCTTCAGCCCACTCGGCCGGATCTGGGCCGACACCGAGGTCGTGCTGTCCGGTGACGGTCGTGGCGGTCGGGGCGGTCGGGGGGTGGCCGGTGGGGTGGCCGATCAGCCGGTCTGGCACGACCTGCTCACCGGCGACACTCTGGGACCGACCGCGTCCGCAGAGGCCGCGGACCTGCTGGGCACCCTCCCCGTGGCCCTGCTGATCGCCCGCTGACGCACAGCCCTTGGATCGCCGCCGCATGACCACCGACACCACACCGTCCGACGCGCGGCCCTCGCGCCCGGCGGCGCCCCGGACCGGCCCGCCGTGGCTCCACGCCGCCCAGGGGATGGCGATGGGGACCGCCGACGTGATCCCCGGCGTGTCCGGCGGGACGATCGCGCTGATCGTCGGCATCTACACGTCGCTCATCGAGGCGATCCGGTCGGTGGCGTCCGCGGGCACGGCTGTGCTGCGCGGCCGCGGAGACCTCGCGCGCCGGCACTGGCAGGCGGTCCCCTGGGGGTTCGTGCTCCCCCTCGGCGGGGGGATCGTCGTGGCCCTCGGGATCGGTTCGGTGGTCCTGCCGCCCCTGCTCGAGTCCCACCCGGAGGAGACCAGCGCCGTGTTCGCCGGGATGATCGTGGCGTCGCTCGCCGTGCCCTGGCGTCAGGTCCGCCCGCGCGGACCCCTGCAGGTCGGGGTGGCGCTGGTCTGCGCCGTCGCGGCGTTCCTCCTGACCGGCCTGCCCGAGGCCGTCGTCGAGGGCGACGTGGCGCTGTGGCGGGTCTTCGCCTCGGCGGCGGTCGCCATCTGCGCGATGATCCTGCCGGGCGTCAGCGGGGCGTTCCTGCTGCTGGTGCTCGGGGTGTACGAGCCGACCCTCGACGCGCTGCGCTCCCTCGACGTCGTCTACGTCGGCGTGTTCGTCGTCGGCGCGGTCGTCGGCCTCGGGGCGTTCTCGAAGCTCCTCAGCCACCTGCTCGCCCAGCACCTGGCGGTCACCATGGCGGGGCTGACCGGGTTGATGGTCGGCGCGCTGCGGGTGCTGTGGCCCTGGGGCGGGCACGAGGGCGAGCTGCACGCCCCCGCCGACGTCACCGAGGCGGCCGTCGGCCTGGGCCTGTTCGCGGTCGGGTTCGCCATCGTCCGGGTCCTGCTGGTGATGGGGGACCGGTCCACGGCGCCGGGGTCGGGCTCGCCCCCCACCAGTTCCCAGATCTGAGGGTCAGCGTCGTCGGCGCACCCTGGGCTCAGATCTGTGGTCCAGGTCCAGCGACCGAGTGCTCAGATCCGAGGGTCAGTGCCGTCGGCGCACCGAACGCTCAGATCTGGGGTCCAGCTCCGCCGCCGCTCGCCAACCCCGCCGACCGACCGGTGCGTCACCACCGCCTGACGGCGTCGTACACCGCCAGGTGGGCGTCTGCGCTGCGGGCCCACGAGAACGCCGCCGCCCGGGCCTGACCCGTGCGGGCCAGCGCCGCGGCCCGGTCCGGATCGCCCAGCACAGCGGAGATCGCCTGCCGCAGCGCCCGGACGTCCCCCGGCGGCACGCGCACGCCGGCGTCCCCCGCCACGACGTCGAGCAACCCACCGACGGCGCTCGCGACGACGGGCACCCCGGCGGCCATGGCCTCGAGCGCCGCGAGCCCGAACGGCTCGTAGCGCGACGGGACCACGACGACGGCGGCGGACCGCAGGAGCGCCGCGAGCGCCGGCTGGGCCAGGTGCCCCTCGAAGCGGACGCGGTCGTGCGCCGACCGGCGCAGGGCCGGGGCCTGCGTGCCGGCGCCCGCCACGACGACCTCGCAGTCCAGCCCCTCGGTCGCGGCGAGCAGCACGTCCACGCCCTTCTCGTGCTCGAGTCGGCCGGCGAACACCACGCGGGGGAGGGGACCGGCCGGCCGCGGTCGGGCCGCCCCCCACCGCACGACGTCGACGCCGTTCGGGATGACCTCGCCGACGTCGAGGTCGGCGCCGAGGTGCCGGGACACGTGGTCGGCCATGTGGTCCGCGCACACCACCACCCGGTCGGCGAGGGCGATCAGCTGGCGCTCCTGGGCGTCGATCCAGGCCGAGTACCCGGGCGGCAGGTGGCCCTGGTGGCGCCCGCGCTCGGTGGCGTGGACCGTCGCGACGACGCCGACGCCGAGCGCCGGCGCCAGGACCCTCGCCGCGTGCCCGGCCATCCAGTCGTGGACGTGCAGGACGTCGGCGACCACACCGGCGCGCAGCGCGGCCGCGGCCATCGCGACGTTGGCGTCGAGGGTCCCGGCCAGCCACCGGTCCGCGGGGAGCGCCACGGCCGGTGCCGGCGCGCGGAGCACCCGGATGCGGGGGTGCCGGTCCGGTTCGGGCTCGTCGCTGTGCGGCGTGAGGACCGTCACGTCGGCGCCGGCCTCGGCGAGGGCGCCGACCAACCCCTCCACGTGCCGGCCGAGTCCCCCGAACAGCCGCGGGGGGTACTCCCACGTCACGCAGAGGACACGCATCGGGCGCGCAGCCTACCCACCCCTCTAGTCTGGTCGGGATGGAGCAGTACGTCGCCGATCACGTCATCCGCATCGGCCAGGGCGAGCCGATGCTGCTGATCCACGGGCTCGGGCACCGCAAGGAGGCCTGGGACCCGGTCCTCCCGGCCCTGGGCGGCCGCTTCGACGTCGCCGCTGCGGACCTGCCGGGCTTCGGCGGCGCCGACCCCCTCGCCGAGGCCCCGACCGACGGCGCGCTCGCCGACCACTGCGAGGCGCTGATGGACGCGATGGGGTGGGACACCGCCCACCTGGTCGGCAACTCCCTCGGCGGGCTGATCGCGCTGCGGCTGGGCAGCCGGGGGCGGGCCCGCTCGGTCACCGCCCTGTCGCCCGGCGGGCAGATGGTCGGCTGGGAGCAGACCTGGGCCCGCGCCGTCCTGCGGCTCAACCGGACGATCGCCCCCCACGCGCTGCGGGTGCCCGCGCTCAGCGACACCGCCATCGGGCGCCGCATCGCGATGGCCAGCGTCTTCGGCCGGCCCGAGCGGATGAACCGCGCCTACGCGCGGCTGTCGATCGAGGGGCTCGCGCAGGCCAGCGCGTTCGAGGCGGTGCTCGACTGCGCCCGATGGCAGGTCGACGACGTCGCCGACATCCCCGCCCCGGTGACGATCGCCTGGGGCAGCCGCGACTGGCTCCTCCTGCCCCGCCAGGGCGTCCGCTGGGCGACCGCGCTCGGGGACGGCGCCCGGCTGGTGAAGCTCGCCGGCCTGGGTCACACCCCCATGCCGGACGACCCCGACGTGGTGGTCGACGTGATCGTGCGCACCGCGGCGCGGGCGACGTCCCGCGAGTCTGCGGCGAGCCACGCCGGATGACGAGCCGGGCGGGGCTGGCGACCGCCGCGGTCGCCCTCGTCGTGGGCCTCGGGGCGGGCGCCGCTGCCGGTGCGCTCCTCCTCAACCCCCTCGAGGTGACCGGCGGGGTCGTCGACGGCCCCCACGTCCGGCTCGAGGTCGGTGACGACTTCGCCGAGATCACCGGCCGTGCCGACCCCGGCACCACGTTCGTCGTCGCCGCGGGCGTGCACCGCGAGCAGACCCTCCTCCCCGACGACGGCGACGTGATCGTCGGAGAGCCCGGCGCGGTCATGTCCGGAGCGGTGGTCCTCGACCCGGCCGCGTTCGAGCCCGACGGCGAGCGCTTCGTCCTCGACGGCCGCACCGAGGAGGCGTTCATCCACGGCCAGATGATCGAGGGGTTCGAGCGCGACGCCGCCCACCACGAGCTGTGGGCCGGCCGCGAGCGGCTGCAGCACGCCCCGACCCGCGACGACGTCGACGCGCCGGGGGAGTGGTTCTTCGACTATGACGTCGACCAGCTCGTCGTCTTCGACCCCCCCGACCGCCGCGAGCCGCTCGAGCTCAGCGTCACCGACCTCGCCATCGGCTCGGAGGCCGACGACGTCGAGGTCCGCGGCCTCACGATCACCCGCTACTCCTCCCCCTCCCAACGGGGTGCGGTCGAACCCCGCGGCGCCGGGTGGGTGCTGACCGACCTGGTGGTCACCGAGAACCACGGGGGAGGGATCGCCATGGGGGAGGGGTCGCCGCTGTCGGCGTCGACGATCACCCACAACGGCCAGTGGGGGGTCGGCGGGGAGGGCGTCGGCGGCCTCACCGTCACCGACGTCGAGATCGCCTACAACGGCACCCTCGGCTACGAGTGGTTCTGGGAGGCCGGCGGCACGAAGTTCAAGCACACCGACGGGGCGGTGTTCGACGGGTCCTGGGTCCACCACAACGGCGGTCCGGGCATCTGGTTCGACCTCGACAACACCGACATCACCGTGACCGACAACGTCGCGGAGGCCAACGAGGTCATGGGCATCTTCCTCGAGGTCTCCGACGGCGCGGTCGTGCGCGGCAACACCGTCCGCGGCAACGGGTTCGGGCCGGCGGCGGGGGAGCTCGGCGCCGGCCTCGCCGTCCACGGCGTGTCCGACGCGGTCGTGACCGGCAACGTGCTGGTCGGCAACGCCCTCGAGCTGTCCGCGGTGCACTACGAGCGCGACAGCGAGGTCACGGGCAACCCGTTCACCATCGAGGGCCTCGAGGTCCGCGACAACCACTTCGCCCCCGTGGTCGAGGGGTCGGTGTCGTTCTACGTCGACAACGACGACACCGAGCTCTACACCGACGGCAGCATCACGTTCGAGGAGAACACCTACGACCTCACCGGGTGCGAGGACTGCTTCCGCTGGGGGGAGATCACCGACGCGGAGGGGTGGCGCGCCGCGGGCAACGATGCCGGGGGGACGTTCCTCCAGGGGTGATGCACCGGGCGCTACAGCCAGCGCGGCGGAGGGGGAGGGGGAGGTGCGGCCTCGGCGGTCTCGGGGTCCAGCTCGGACGTGAGACGGCGGATGGTCTCGTCGTCCCACACCGTCGCCGGTGGTCGCCTGTGCCAGCCGGGCGGAGCCCAGCGGGGGACGATCTCGGGCGCCTCCGCCTCCTCGCGGTGGCGCGCCGGGGTCATCACCACCGTCTCCACGACCTCATCCTGAGTCCCCGTGTCCATACCTACAGTTAACGCCACGAACTGCTGGTAACAGGACGACCAGATGCAAGTTGGCCACGACGGACTAGTCCGCTCCGGCCGGGCGGCGGGGTGGTCCAGCATTGGCTGGGACGCAGGCTCTACGCTGGGCATCCGAGGGGCACGCGGTGTGCCCCACCGGGGAAGGAGCGGTCCATGGCCACGTCATTCGGTTCGGAGTTCGCGGCGACCATGGGCACGGCGACCTACGTCGACGGTGCCTGGACCTCGTCGGTGCTGGACCGGACGGGCCCCCTGACCCTCAGCCCCGCCGCCCACGCGCTGCACTACGGGTCCTCCTGCTTCGAGGGGTTGAAGGCCCACAAGGGCGTCGACGGCGTCGTGCGGATCTTCCGGCTGGACGCCCACGTGGCCCGGATGCGCCGCAGCGCCGAGATGCTGTACCTGCCGGTCCCGCCCACCGAGCAGCTGACCGCCCTCATCACCGACGTGGTCGCGGCGAACCTGGCCGAGGCCCCCGACGCCCCCGGCGCGCTGTACCTGCGCCCGGTGCTGCTCGGGACCGAGCCGAACATCGGCGCGGCGGCCCGGCCGTCCGAGACCGCCCTGCTGTACGTGCTGGCCTCGCCGGTCGGTGACTACTTCGACTCCTCGCGGACCTTGACCGTGGCCGTGGAGACCGAGCTGCCCCGGACCACCCCGCAGTTCGGTGAGATCAAGACCGGCGCGAACTACGCCATGGCCCTCGGGGTCACCCGCCGGGCGATGGCGGAGCACGACGCCGACCAGGTCCTCTTCGCCCCCGGCGGGGAGATCCAGGAGACCGGCGCCGCCAACTTCCTCATGATCGACGGCGACACCGTCGTCACCCGTGCGCTGGACACGTCGTTCCTGCACGGGATCACGCGGGACTCGGTGCTGCGGCTGGCGCGGTCCGAGGGGCTCGAGGTCGAGGAGCGCACCCTCACCGTCGACGAGCTCGCCGGCTGCGTGGACACCGCCGAGGCCGTCCTGGCGGGCACCGCCGCCGTGCTCGCCCCGGTCGGGCACCTGGTGATCGATGGCAAGTCCGTCCAGGTCCGGGACGGCCAGATGGGACCCCACACCGCCCACCTCCGCGAGACCCTCCTCGCCATCCAGCGCGGCCAGGCCGAGGACCCGTTCGGCTGGACCACGGTCGTGGAGGGGTAGGGCCGCCGGGGGTTAGGCCCGTCGAGGGCGAGGCGCCGTCGACGCCTCGTCGTGCGCCCGCGGTGCGATGGCGGGGGCTGGTGCGCTCGCCGTGTCCGCGTGAGTCGCCCGTGGTGCGGTGGCAGGGATGTCGTGCGCGGTCGACGCCTCGTCGTGCGCCCGCGGTGCGATGGCGGGGGACCGGTCCGGGCCAACGCGCTGGGCGGGGTTGTGGACAACTCGAGGGGCGGCATCGACCCGCGCGGCATGCTCCGGTCCATGGCCGATGACACCCCGTTCGACCCGCGAACGCCCTTCAGCCGTGCGGAGGCACGTCTGGCGGGACTCCCCGCCGACAACCTCCTCAGCTCGGGCTACCGGCGGCTGTTCCACGACTCCTACGTCTCGGCGGACGTCAAGGTCACGGTGCACCTCCTGGCGCGCGCAGCCTTGAAGATCGCCGGTCCCGGCGGCCGGATCTGCCACAGCACCGCGGCGGTGCTGCTCGGGGGGTGCGTGCCGGACGACGCTGACGTGCACGTGGCGTTCCCGCCGGGCCGGCATCGCAGCCGCCGGGACGGGCTCCGCTCACACCGCGTGAGCCTCGGTGACCAGGTGGTGTGGCACCGTTCCCTCCCGATGTCGTCCCCCACGCAGTGCGTCCTGGAGATGGCCACGAGCTTGGGGCTGGTCGACCTGGTCGTGCTGGGCGACTCCTTGGTGAAGGCCGGGGTGGTGACCCCGGGCGAGCTGGTGGACGGCGCGGAGGCGTACACGGGACCGGGAGCCCGGCTTGCTCGGCGGGCCATGGGGCTGGTCCGGGAGGGTGTCGACTCCCCCATGGAGACGAGGCTCCGCCTGCTGCTCGTCCTGGCCGGCCTCCCGGAACCCGTCGTCGCGCACGAGCTGTGCGACGACGACGGCCGGGTCGTCGTGCGCCTCGACCTCTGCTGGCCGGGGTGGAGGGTCGCGGTGGAGTACGAAGGTCGGCACCACGCCGAGTCCACCACCCAGTGGCAGCACGACATCACCCGCCGGGAGGTGCTCGACCACCGACGGGTGCGCCTCGTCGTCGTGCGATCCGATGGGATCTACGCCGATCCCGGCGCCACCCTCCGCCGCGTCGAGCAGGCGCTCGTGGATCAGGGCGTCGTCGGGGTCACCGTCCGGGACGACACCTGGCGCCGCTACTTCCCCGGCTACCGCCACGCGGCCTGATCGTCGCCCCCTCCGGTCCGCCCTGCGCCCGTGGTGCGATGGCGGGCATCTGGCAGCGTGCCGACCTCGCGTGAGTCGCCCGTGGTGCGATGGCGGGCATCCGGGAGCGTGCCGACTTCGCGTGAGTCGCCCGTGGTGCGATGGCGGGCGGGGCGGCACACGCGGCGGTCCTGCGGTGCGCCCGTGGGTCGATTGCGGGCCGGCTCCCGACGCGCCCGGAGCGGTCCCCTCATGGGCCACGATCGGGGCCTGCGTCGCCCGGAGGCGAGCTAGGCCCCGATCGCGCCCAACCTCGGTGCCCGACCTATCCGCTCGCCCGTAGCCAGATCACCGCGAGGGGCGGGCAGGTGACGAGGGCGGAGGCGGGCATGCCGTGCCACTCCTGGTCCGTCGCCGTGACGCCGCCCATGTTCCCGACGTTGCCGCCGCCGTAGACCGCGGAATCGGTGTTGAACACCTCGTCCCAGTGCCCCGCCGAGGGAAGGCCGATCCGGACCCCGTGCTGCGGCGCGGGGGAGAGGTTCGCGATCACCACCACGTCGGGGTCCCCGGCCTCGCCGTGCCGGGCGAAGGACAGCAGGTTCGCGTCCGCGTTGTTCGCGTCGATCCAGCTGAAGCCCTCGTACGTGACGTCCTTGCGCCACAGGGCCGGAAGCGACCGGTAGGCCGCGTTCAGGTCGGCGACCATCTTCTGCAGCCCCGCGTGCCGGTTCGGCTCCGGGCCCCAATCCTCCTCGACCAGGTGCCAGTCGAGCGAGCGCTCCTCGGACCACTCGCGGTCCTGACCGAACTCGCCGCCCATGAACAGCAGCTGCTTGCCGGGGTGCCCCCACATCCAGCCGTACAGCGCCCGCAGGTTCGCGAACTGCTGCCAGCGGTCGCCGGGCATCTTGCCGATCAGGCTGCCCTTGCCGTGCACCACCTCGTCGTGGCTCAGCGGCAGGACGAAGTTCTCGCTGAAGGCGTACATCAGCCCGAACGTCAGCTGGTTGTGGTGCCAGCGCCGGTAGATCGGGTCCTTGGAGAAGTACGACAACGTGTCGTGCATCCACCCCATGTTCCACTTGAACCCGAAGCCGAGGCCGCCCAGGTGCGTGGGGCGGGACACGCCCGGCCAGGCCGTCGACTCCTCCGCCACCGTGAAGGCGGCGGGGTTGCGCTTGTAGACCGTCGCGTTGACCTCCTGCAGGAGCTCGACCGCGCGGAGGTTCTCACGCCCGCCGTACTCGTTCGGGATCCACTGCCCCTCCTCGCGGGAGTAGTCGAGGTACAGCATCGACGCGACCGCATCGACGCGGAGGGCGTCGACGCCCATCTCCTCGATCCAGAACAGCGCCGAGGCGGTGATGAAGTTCCGCACCTCGGTCCGGCCGTAGTTGAAGACCATCGTCCCCCAGTCGGGGTGCTCGCCCAGGCGGGGGTCCTCGTGCTCGTACAGCGCGGTCCCGTCGAAGCGGCGGAGGGCCCACTCGTCCTTCGGGAAGTGGGCGGGCACCCAGTCGACGATCACGCCGATGCCGAGCCCGTGCAGGTGGTCGACCAGGTAGCGGAAGTCGTCCGGGCTGCCGAAGCGCGACGTCGGCGCGAACTGGCCGGTGACCTGGTAGCCCCACGACCCGCCGAAGGGGTGCTCGGCCGGCGGCAGGAACTCGACGTGGGTGAAGCCCATCTCGTCCAGGTAGGCACCCAGCTCGTGGGCGAGGTCCCGGTAGCTGAGCGGCTGGCCGTCACCGTGGCGCCACGAGGCCAGGTGGACCTCGTAGATCGACATCGGGCTGTCGTGCGGCTGGCCGACGTCGGGCCGCGGGTGCTCGGGTTCGTAGGTGGAGGTGTAGACCCGGCTCGCCTGGCCCGGGGGCACCTCCGCCCACTTCGCCCAGGGGTCGGCGCGGGTCGCCAGGCTTCCGTCGGCGGTGACCAGCTCGTACTTGTAGTACGCGCCGTCGGCGACGTCGGGGATGAAGACCTCCCAGATCCCCGACGACCCCAGCGAGCGCATCGGGTGCAGCCGCCCGTCCCAGGAGTTGAAGTCGCCGATCACGCGGACGGCGCGGGCGTTGGGGGCCCAGACGGCGAAGCCCACGCCGGTGATGCCGTGCATCGTCCGGCGGTTCGCGCCCATGACGGTCCAGGCCTGCTCGTGGCGGCCCTCGCTCATCAGGTGCCGGTCGATCTCGCCGAGGGTCGGCTCGAAGGAGTAGGGGTCGACCAGGTCGTAGCTGCCGCCCTCGGGGTAGGCGACGCGCAGCCGGTAGCGGCCGACCTCGGGCTGGTCGGCGACGCGGGCCTCGAACAGGCCCGGCACGCGTTCGGTGGCCTCCACCTCGTCGGCGTCCGGCGTGGCCAGGTAGGCCACCGACGACGCGCCCGGCCGCCAGGCGCGGACCACCCACCCGTCGCCGTCCCGGTGGTAGCCGAGCAGGCGGTGGGGCTCGTGGAGGCGTCCCTCCGCCAGCGCGGACGCGTCGGCGTCGACCGCCGCAGCGGACGGCACCGGATCGGACGCACCGGACGGCGCCGCGTCCGAGGCACCGGCGGTCTCCTCGCCGACCGGGGTCGCGGGCGCGGCGACCTCGCCGCCGGTGGCCTCCCCGCCCTGGGCGGGTGCCCGGACGCCCGGGGGCGCGGGCACGGCCGCGCCGCCACGGCTCCGCCTCGGGGGAGGGGTGGGGGGTGACGACGACGCGGGCGGTGACGCCGCGGTGGGCTGGGACGCCGGGGTCGTCGACGGCGTGGTGGGGTCGGTCTGGTCGTTCACGGCGGGGGCCTCCTCGATGCCCAGCGCGGCCAGCGGGATGCCGAGCCAGTCCGGGCGGTTGGCGGCTTCGTAGCGGATCTCGTACAGGAGCTTCTCGACCTCGAACGCGCCGAGCCACGGCAGGACGGCGTCGCCGTACCCGGCCAGGAAGTCGGCGCGGGCGGCGTCCGCCCAGGCGGCGGCGGCCGTCGGGTCGCCTCCCGCCAGCACCGCCTGGGCGCGGGCGTAGTCGAGGGAGCGGAGCATGCCGGCCACGTCCTTGGCCGGGTTGGCCGGCTGGCGCCGCTCGGCGATCGGGCGGGCCGGCTCGCCCTCGAAGTCGAGGATCCACCAGCTGCCCTCGCGGTCCAGCAGGACCTGGCCGAGGTGGTAGTCCCCGTGGATGCGCTGCAGCTGCCCGAGGGTGGCCGGCGCGTCGGCGATCGCGTCCTCCACCGCGGCGGGGACGGCCGCGGCCGCCGCGGGTGCGCGGGCGGCCAGGACCGCGCGGGTGCGCTCGGCCTCGGCGCGGAGCGCGGTGTGCCAGCGCTCGGTGTCGACCGGCTGGGCGTCGAGGGTGGGGAGGACGTCGCGGAGCTCGGCGTGCAGCTCGGCGGTCAGCGCCCCGAGGGCGCGCATCCGCGCGCCGATGCCGTGGTCCGCGACCCCGGCGGCCTCGTCGGTGGCGAGCTCCCAGGCGCCCCGGGCCCCGGCCACGAACGCGGCGACGGTGACCATGGCCTCGTCGTCGGGACCGGTGATCGCCCCGAGGAGGGCCGGCACGCCGCGGAAGCGCTCCCGGGTGAGCTCGGCGGTGATCTCGATGTCCGGGTTCGGGCCGGGCTCCAGCTTGCGGATGACCTTGACGACCAGCCCGTCGCCGACCACCCGCGAGGTGTTGGACTGCTCCACCCCCATCGCCCGGACGCGGCCGGTCGCACCCCCCTCGACCGCGGGTGCCTCGCCGACGGGGACCGACCGGACCGTCTGGCCGCCCAGGGTGGTGAGGACCCCGTGGGTCCGGGCAGCACCGAGCAGCGCGGTCGCGGCGCCGGGGCGGGCGGTGATGTCGACGACGGGGACGTCGTCGACGTGGCCCAGCGGGTCGGCGTCCTCGCCCGCCGCGGTCAGCGCCAGCAGCCACCGGTCCTCCGGTCCGCCGTCGTCGTAGCCGGTCGTGACGACGACCAGCCACGTCGACGTGGCCCGATCCACCTCGACCGCATCGGTGGCGGTGGCGTCGGCGAGGGGCCGGTCCTTCGCGCTGAACCACCGCTGGCGCGGCAGCCACTCGGTCAGGTCCGACAGGGCGACGCGGGTCGCGGCCGCCGCTGGGGTCGTGGTGGTCTGGTCGCTCATGCCTCGTCCGGTTCCTTCAGGTCGAACCAGTACCAACCCCGCTCGGCCAGCGTCAGCAGGTAGGGGAGCTGCCCGACGCGGGGGAACGGGGTCTGGCCGAGCATCTCCACGGGCTGCCAGCCGTCGAACCGGCTCAGGTCGAGCTGGACGAACTGGGCGGTCGCGCCGAGGTTCGCCACGACCAGCACGTGCTGCTCGGCATCCTCCCGCAGGAAGGCGAGCACCTTCGGGTTGGAGCTGTCGAGCGCCTCGAACGTGCCGGTGCCGAACACCGGGTGGCGCTTGCGGATGCCCATCATGTCCCGCACCCAGTGCAGCAGCGAGGTGGTCTGGCGCTGCTGCTGCTCGACGTTGGTGACCTGGTAGCCGTACACCGGGTCGACGATCGGGGGGAGGTACAGGGCCGCGAAGTCGGCGGAGGAGAACCCGCCGTTGCGGTCGGGGGTCCACTGCATCGGCGTGCGGACCCCGTCGCGGTCACCCAGGTAGATGTTGTCCCCCATGCCGATCTCGTCGCCGTAGTACATGACGGGGCTACCCGGCAGGCTGAACAGCAACGCGTGGAAGAGCTCGATCAGGCGGCGGTCGTTGTCGAGCAGCGGCGCGAGCCGGCGGCGGATCCCGACGTTCATCCGCATCCGCGGGTCGGCCGCGTAGACCGCGTACATGTAGTCGCGCTCCTCGTCGGTGACCATCTCGAGGGTCAGCTCGTCGTGGTTGCGCAGGAAGATGCCCCACTGGGCGCTCTCGGGGATGTCCGGCGTCGACCGCATGATCTCGATGATCGGCTTGGCCTCCTCACGCCGGGCGGCCATGAACATGCGCGGCATGACCGGGAAGTGGAAGGCCATGTGGCACTCGTCGCCGTCGCCCTGCCCGAAGTACTCGACGACGTCCTCGGGCCACTGGTTGGCCTCGGCGAGGAGGATCCGGTCGTCGAACTCGTCATCGACGACCTTGCGGACGCGCTTCAGGAACTCGTGGGTCTCGGGGAGGTTCTCGCAGTTCGTCCCCTCCCGCTCGAACAGGTACGGGATCGCGTCGAGCCGCATCCCGTCGAGCCCCATGTTCAGCCAGAACCGGAGGGCGTCGAGCATGGCCTCGCCGACCTCGGGGTTGTCGTAGTTGAGGTCCGGTTGGTGGCTGAAGAACCGGTGCCAGTAGTACTTGCCCGCCTTGGCGTCGTACGTCCAGTTCGACTTCTCGGTGTCGACGAAGATGATCCGCGCGTCGCTGTAGCGCTCGTCGGTGTCGGACCACACGTACCAGTCGTGCTTGTCGCTCGACGGGTCGCGGGCCTCCTGGAACCACGGGTGGGCATCGGAGGTGTGGTTCATCACCATGTCGGCGATGATCCGCATGCCCCGGTCGTGGGCGGCGGAGATCAGGTCCGCCACGTCGGTGACGTCACCGAACTCGGGCAGCACCTTGTAGTAGTCGCTGATGTCGTAGCCGCCGTCGCGGAGCGGCGACTCGTAGAAGGGCAGCAGCCAGAGGCAGTCGACACCCAGCCACTGCAGGTAGTCGAGCTTGTCGATCAACCCGCGGATGTCCCCCGTGCCATCGCCGTTGTGGTCGTTGAACCCGCGCACGACGACCTCGTAGAAGATCGCGTGCTTGTACCAGTCGGGGTCGTTGGACAGCATTCACCGGTTCCTTCGTGCGTTCGTGCGGGGTGGGATGCGGGGTGGGAGGGGCGGGTCAGAGGTGGGGGCGCAGGTGGAACACGTGGACCGGCTCGCCGGCGGACGGGTCCAGGCGGACGTAGTTCCGCGGTCCCTGCCAGGTCCAGGTGTGGCCGGTCAGCAGGTCGTGGACGTCGTAGGGCGCATCGACCCCGTCCATCCCCAGCTGCCACATGTCGAGGGCCGTCATCCCCTCCTGGGCGTGGTGGGGGTCCAGGTTGGCGATGACCACCAGCCGGTCGAGCGGCACCGGCCCGTCGGGCATGCGCCGCCCGGGGACGGCGTCGCCGGCCACCCCGTCGACGTCGGCGGGCACGGCGGTCTTCGAGAAGGCCAGCAGCTGGTCGTTCTCGATCCCGTGGAACCACACGTTCCGCAGGTCGCCGAGCAGCACCCGGTGGCTGTGCCGCAGCTCGTTCAGCCGCGCGATGAACGGCGCGATCGAGTGGTCGACGTGGAAGTCGCGCGGCCGGTAGGCGTACTTCTCCGAGTCGAGGTACTCCTCTGATCCCGGCCGGACGGGGACGTGCTCGAGCAGCTCGTAGCCGGAGTACATGCCGTAGTTGGGGCTGAGCAGTGCCGCCAGCGCGACGCGGACCTTGAACGCGGCCGGCGACCCGGACTGCAGGTACTCGTGCAGGATGTCCGGGGTGTTCGGCCAGAAGTTGGGCCGGTAGTAGTCGGCGGAGTCGGTGTGGGCCAGCTCGGTCACGTACTCGGTGAGCTCGTGCTTGGTGTTCCGCCACGTGAAGTACGTGTAGGACTGGCTGAACCCGAGCTTCGCCAGCTGCCGCATCATCGCCGGGCGGGTGAACGCCTCGGCCAGGAAGAGGACGCCGGGGTCGGTCTGGTGGATCTCGTCGATGACCCACTCCCAGAACGGCAGCGCCTTGGTGTGGGGGTTGTCGACCCGGAAGATGCGGATGCCGCGGTCGATCCAGAACTCGAGGACGCCCTTGAGCTCCTCGCACAGCCCGTCGATGTCCTCGGTGTCGAAGTCGATGGGGTAGATGTCCTGGTACTTCTTCGGCGGGTTCTCCGCGTAGGCGATCGAGCCGTCGGCCCGGTGGCGGAACCACTCGGGGTGCTCGGTCACCCACGGGTGGTCCGGCGAGCACTGGATCGCGAAGTCGAGGGCCACCTCGAGGCCCGCCTCGCCTGCGGCGGCGACGAAGTCGTCGAAGTCCTCGAGCGTGCCGAGGTCGGGGTGGACGGCGGTGTGCCCGCCGGCCTCCGACCCGATCGCCCAGGGGACGCCGGGGTCGTCGGGACCGGCGATGAGGGTGTTGTTCGGTCCCTTGCGGTGCGCGTGGCCGATCGGGTGGATCGGCGGGAGGTAGAGGACGTCGAAGCCCATCGCGGCGATCTCGCCGAGCCGCGACTGGGCGGTCTTGAACGTCCCGCTGGTCCGCCCGTCGGAGCCGACGGACCGCGGGAACATCTCGTACCAGGCGCTGAACCCGGCGCGGTCCCGGTCGACCCACAGGGTGAACGTGGGCGACGTCGTCAGGTCGCGCCGGTCGGGGTGGGCGACCAGGACCTGGCGGAGATCGCCGGCGCGGGCCGCGTCGACCCGCTGGTGCACCGGCACGGCATCGTCCCGCAGCGTGGCGGCGGCCCGTTCGAGCCGGCTGACCTGCTCGGCGGGGACGTCGTCGCCGGCGGCGTGGCGCTCGAGCAGCAGCGCCCCCTCCTCGAACTCGAGGGAGAGGTCGGCCACGCCCGCCTGGTGCTTCTTCACCAACCCGTCGAGCCACGAGGCCCAGTGGTCGGTCCAGCCGAGGACCTGGAACTCCCAGGCCCCCACCTCGTCGGGCACGAACCGCGCCTCGAAGCGGTCCTGGGGGCGGGCCGCCATCGGCAGCTCCCGCCAGCCGTCCCCTCCGGGCGGTCGGTGGCGGACCGCCCCCGCCACCTTGTCGTGACCCTCGCGGAAGAGGACGGCGGACACCTCCACGACGTCGGAGGTGGTCGCCTTCGCGGCGAAGCGCCCGCCGTCGACGACGGGGCTGATGTCGGTCATCTGGATGCGGTTCTTCACGGCCTTCTCGTTGTAGACGATGCCACGGGCGCTCTGCAGGCAGACCTGCCCACGCCGCGGCCGCTCTGAACCCGCACGACGGGCGGATCTCGCGGTGCGCCGGTGTGCGCTGGGTCGGGAGGACGGGTACGGGTGTCCTGTGCGTCCCGACGGTGTGTACGCTTCCGGACTTCGGTGCTGACAGCGCTTGCATCCCGTCCCGCCTGATCGACGACCACGTGAGGACCCACTGATGGTGAAGGCAGTCCGAACCCTCCGCGTCCGTCCCTCCCTCCCCGCGGAGCTCGAACCGCTGGCCGACCTGGCCGCGAACTTCCGCTGGTCCTGGGACGCGCCGACCCGCGAGGTCTTCCAGTGGGCCGACAAGCAGCTGTGGGAGGACGTCGGCAACAACCCGGCCGCGCTCCTCGGCGGCCTCAGCCGCGAGCGGATGGCCGAGCTCGTCGCCGACAAGGCGTTCCGCAGCCAGCTGGCGGAGGTCCGCGCGGACCTCGAGCGCTACCTCACCCAGCCGCGGTGGGCCCAGGCCCAGGACCCCGCCCCGCCGGCGGTGGCGTACTTCTCCGCGGAGTTCGGGATCACCGAGGTGATGCAGGTCTACTCCGGCGGCCTCGGCATCCTGGCCGGCGACCACCTGAAGGCCGCCAGCGACCTCGGGCTCGAGCTGGTCGGCATCGGCCTGCTGTACCGCCACGGGTACTTCCGCCAGCACCTCGACGCCGACGGCTGGCAGCGCGAGCAGTACCCCGACCTCAACCCCTACGACCTGCCGCTGACCCGCCTCGAGGACGAGTCGGGCGAGCGGCTGCTCGTCGAGGTGGACCTGGCCGGCCGGACCGTCGCCGCCCAGATCTGGAAGGCCGACGGCGGCCGGGTCCCGCGGCTGCTCCGCGACACCGCCATCGGCGCCAACCACCCCGACGACCGCGTGGTCACCGACCGCCTGTACGGCGGGGACTCCGAGCACCGCCTCCGCCAGGAGATCGTCCTCGGCATCGGCGGGGTCCGGGCCCTCGCCGAGGCGCAGCGCATCGGGGCGGTCACGATCGAGCCGTCCCTGTTCCACGCCAACGAGGGGCACGCCGGGTTCCTCCAGTTCGAGCGCATCCTCCGCTACGTCCGCGACGGCTCTGCACATGACGCGCCTTCGGCGCTGGACTTCGACCAGGCGGTCGAGTGCGCCCGCGCGTCGGTGCTGTTCACCACCCACACCCCGGTGCCGGCCGGCATCGACCGGTTCGACCGCGGGTTGATCGAGCGCTACTTCGCCTCCTACGCCGAGCAGGTCGGCGTCTCCCTCGGCCAGGTCCTGCAGATCGGCCGCGAGCCGTCCGACGACGCCGGCGCGGTCTACAACATGGCGATGATGGGGCTGCGGCTCAGCGCCGGGGCCAACGGCGTGTCCCAGCTGCACGGCCACGTGTCGCGGGAGATGTTCGCCGACCTGTGGCCGGGCGTCGAGGCGTCCGAGGTGCCCATCCACGCGATCACCAACGGGGTGCACGCCAGCACCTGGATCGGCTCGGAGATGGCGGCGGTGTTCGACCGCGTCCTGCCGCCGGACTGGTCGCACAACCCCGACTCGTGGTCGCTCGCGTCGCGGATCACCGACGACCAGATCTGGCGCGCCCGCAACCGGTCGCGCGAACGCCTCGTGCAGACCGTGCGGATCCGCGCCCGCGAGCAGGCCGTGCGGCGCGGAGAACCCCTCGGGGCGCTCGGCTGGACCGACACCCTGCTCGACCCGGACGCGCTGACGATCGGGTTCGCGCGCCGCTTCGCCACCTACAAGCGGGGGACGCTGCTCCTGACCCAGCCCGAGCGGTTGAAGGCGCTGCTGACCTCGGTCGACCGGCCGGTCCAGTTCGTCTTCAGCGGCAAGGCCCACCCCCGCGACGACGGCGGCAAGGGCTTGATCCGCGAGCTGGTGCACTTCAGCAACGACCCGGAGGTCCGCGGCCGCCTCGTGTTCCTCGAGGACTACGACATGCGGATCGCCCGCACGCTGGTCGCCGGGTGCGATGTGTGGCTGAACAACCCGCGCCGTCCCCACGAGGCCAGCGGCACCAGCGGCGAGAAGGCGGTCCTCAACGGCGCGCTGCACGCCTCGGTGCTGGACGGCTGGTGGGACGAGATGTACGAGCCCGCCAACGGCGCCTCGGCCGAGAACGGCTTCGCGATCGGCGGGCGGACCCAGAACCCCGACCCGGTGCAGCAGGACGCCGCCGACGCAGCCGCCCTGTTCGAGCTGCTCGAGCACAGCATCGTCCCGGCCTTCTACGACCGGACCGACGGGCCCCTGCCGCGACGGTGGCTGGCCCGCGTCCGGGCGTCCCTGACCACCCTCGGCCCGAAGGTCCTCGCCAGCCGCATGGTGCAGGACTACACCCGGCAGCTGTACACCCCGATCGCCCAGCGGGCCGCACGGCTGACCGCGGACGGCGGTGCCCGGGCGCTCGAGCTGGCGGCCTGGCGCGGGCACCTCGCCACCGGGTGGCCCGACGTGCGCATCGAGACGATCGAGCTCGACCACGCCGTCGGGTTCATCGGCGACGCCCGCGAGGTCATCGTCGACGTCAACCTGGGCCAGGTGTCCCCCGAGGACGTCGCCGTGCAGATCGTCCACGGACCGATCGGCGCGGACGGGACGATCCTCCACCCGAGCGTCGTGTCCCTCGCCCACGACGGGTCGGGCGACGTGCACCAGCGCTACCGCGCGACGATCGAGCTCGACGTCAGCGGCGAGTACGGGCTGGCCGCCCGCGTGGTGCCGACCCACCCCGACCTCCGCAGCTGGGCCGACACCGGCCTGGTCACCTGGGCTAGCTGAACTCGGGGCTACCTGAACCCGAGATCAGGCCCGCCGGATCGCCTCCGGACGGCGCAGGGCCGGGCGCGTGAGGGTCAGCAGGCCGACCGACGCCGGGGTCCAGGCCGCGACCAGCAGCGCGTGGAGCGGCACGTCGTCGGCGACCACCGCCACGGCGACGAGGACCAGGACGCCGAGCGCGGCCACGACCGTCAGGTAGCGGCCCGCGAGCGCCACGTCGGCGGGGCCGACGAGCCACTGCAGCCCGCTCAGCTCGCCGGAGTCGAGGCGGTCGGCGATCCGGGGGAGCAGGCCCGCGAGGACCCCGGCCCCGGTGCCCGCCAGGGTCGGCGGCGCCCACAGGAACGCGACGCCCACCCAGCCGAGCGCGGTGGCGACGTCCGCCCGCTCGCCCAGCGCGACCTGGACGGCGAACAGGGCCATCGCCGCGTCCACGACCGCCGCCACGGCGCACCCGCGAGCCACCGCCCGCAGGCGCGCCGCCTCCGCCTCGCGCCGGTCGGCGGTCATCGGCCGGCTCCACCCGCGCGACCCGACCGGCGGTCGGACCGGCGTCGCCGGCCGCGGCGCCAGCGCGAGCCCGACGGCGGCCGTGCCGGCGACCGCCAGCGCGATCGCCGACAGGACCAGCACCGCACCGGTCCCGTCGTCGTGGCCGGCGATCACGACGCCCGCGACGACCACCCCCACCGTCGACAGCCCCACCACCGGCAGGGTGGCGAGCTGACGCCGCTGCCGCCGGGGCGCCGCTGCGAGGGCCGTGGCCGGGACCGTCCCCGCTGCCACCTCGGCGGCCGTGCGCCAGCGGGCGGTCCACCCGCGCCCCACGACCAGGACCCAGGCCGCGGTGCCCAGCAGGGCGAGCCCGGCGACGGCGGTGCCGAGCCCCTCCGCGCCACCGGCGGTGACCAGGCCCACGAGGGCGGCCAGCCCAGCCACGGACCGCACCGCCCACAGGGCCGGCACCCGCCGCGCCGCCGTCCGCCGGACCTCCTCGGCGGGGGAGAGGCAGTCCTCCACCCAGCCGTCCGTGCCGACCTCCACCACCCCGCCGCCTGCGCGGATCCCCTCCATCCCTCGACCCCTCCGCCCGGTCAGTCGTGGTCGAGCACCGGCCGGGGCCGGTACGGCGTCTCGAGGGCGTCGAGGTCCTCGTCGTCGAGGGGGACGTCGACCGCGGCGACGGCCTCCGACAGGTGGGACGGCTTGGTGACCCCGACGATCGGGCTGGTGACACCGGGCTTTTGGAGCAGCCACGCGAGGGCGATCTGCGCGCGGGTCACGCCGTGCTTCTCCGCCGCCGCACCCACCGCGTCGAGGATCGTCGGCTCCTCGCGGGAGCCGTACAGCACCGGGGAGAAGTGGTCCGAGCGCGCCCGGGTCGTGCTCGTGTCCGACAGCGGGCGGGCGAGCACGCCGCGCGCCAGCGGCGACCAGGGGAGCAGGCCGACGCCCATGTCGAGGCACTGCGGGATCATCTCCCGCTCCTCCTCCCGGTAGAGGAGGTTGTACTGGTTCTGCATCGTCACGAACGGCGTCCAGCCGTTGGCGGCGGCGACGTGCTGGGCCTTCGCGAACTGCCAGGCGTACATCGACGAGGCCCCGATGTAGCGGACCTTCCCGGCCCGCACGACGTCGTGCAAGGCCTCCATCGTCTCGGCGATCGGGGTGTCGTAGTCCCAGCGGTGGGTCTGGTACAGGTCGATGTGGTCGACCCCCAGCCGGCGCAGCGAGGCGTCGACGGCGTCCATCACGTGCCCGCGGCTGAGCCCCCGGTCGTTCGGCCCGTCACCGACCGGTAGGTGCACCTTGGTCGCGAGGCCGTAGTCCTCGCGGCGGGGGAACACCTCGCGGAGCATCCGGCCGGTCAGCTCCTCCGACACACCGATCGAGTAGACGTCGGCGGTGTCGAAGAAGGTGATCCCGGCGTCGGCGGCGGCGCGGACCAGGGGCAGGGCCCGGTCGTGCGGCAGCACCCAGTCCCTCCACCCCGGGTCCCCGTAGGACATCATCCCCAGGCAGATCCGCGACACCTTCAGTCCGGTGGTGCCCAACCGCACGTGCTCCATGGAGCGGCAGCCTATGCGCCCGCCGGTGGAGGGGCGCGCAGGGCGAGGAGAGGGGAGAGAGGCCACGGTGAGCCGAGCCGATAGCTCACCGTGGCCGGGAGGCAAGTCGCACAAGCGAGGGAGGCGACCAGCCGGGGGGAACCGTAGGCCCGCTGCGTGGCGGGGCGGTGGCCGTCGCGTTTCGGTCGTGTGAAGACTGCCGGGACGGGCCGGGGGGCCGGTCACGGGGGGTCCGCGCCGTAGCGGCGGAGGACCACGAACGTCGTGGTGCGCGTCGTCGTCGGCCACGACTTGACCTCGTCCAGGACCGCGTCCAGCTCCGCCGACGTCGGCGCCTCGAACCGCACCAGCAGGTCGAAGGCACCCGACACCGTCTCGGCTTCGCGGAACGCCGCCAGGCCGGCGAGCCGGCGGACGTAGCGGCCGGTGTCGCGGGTGTCGGTCAGGATCCCCACCCGGGCGACGTGGTGACCCGGGTCGCTCGGGTACCGGACCGCGGCGTGGTACCCCGTGATGATGCCCTCGTCCTCGAGGCGCCGGACCCGCGACAGCGTGGCCGTGCGGCTGAGGCCCACGCGGCGCCCCAGCTCGGCCATGCTGAGCCGACCGTCCTCCGCGAGCTCGCGGACGATCGCGTGGTCCATCCGGTCCATGGTCGTTCCGTCTCCTCACTGGTCAGATCGTCGACGACGAGGATGCCACCTCCACGATCCGTCGGGCGCGGTCGACGCTCGCCCCGTGGACACTCACCTCATGCGCCCACACGACGTCCACGCCGCGCTCGGCGAGCACCTCCTGATCGACGGCTACCCGATCGTCCTCGACACCGCCGCCTCGCAGGGGTCGTGGCTGGTCGACGCGCGCGACGGCACCCGGTACCTGGACGTCTTCACGTTCTACGCCTCGTCGCCGCTCGGGATGAACCACCCGGGGCTCGTCGAGGACGCCGCCTTCCGCGAGGAGCTGCTGGAGGTGGCCATGAACAAGCCGGCCAACTCCGACGTCTACACCGTGGCGATGGCCCGCTTCGTCGAGACCCTCGACCGCGTCCTGGGCGACCCGGCGCTGCCGCACTGGTTCTTCATCGAGGGCGGCGCCGCCGCGGTCGAGAACGCCCTCAAGGTCGCCTTCGACTGGAAGAGCCGGCACAACGCCGCCCACGGCCGCGCCGCCGCCGGCGGACGGGTCCTGCACCTGACCGGGGCGTTCCACGGCCGCAGCGGCTACACGATGTCGCTGACGAACACCGACCCCGCCAAGGTGGCGAGGTTCCCCAAGTTCGACTGGCCCCGGATCGACGCGCCGCAGGTCACCCACCCGGTCGCCGACCACCTCGCCGACGTCGAGGCCCAGGAGGCCGCGGCCCTGCGGCAGGCCGCCGCGGCGTTCGCCCGCCACCCCCACGACATCGCCTGCGTCATCGCCGAGCCGATCCAGGGCGAGGGTGGGGACAACCACCTGCGACCCGAGTTCCTGCGGGCCCTGCAGGACCTGGCCCACGCCAACGATGCCCTGTTCGTCCTCGACGAGGTCCAGACCGGCGCCGGCATCACCGGCACGGCCTGGGCGCACCAGGGCATGGGGCTCGAGCCCGACGTGATCGCCTTCGGCAAGAAGCTGCAGGTCTGCGGGATCATGGCCGGCCGCCGCGTCGACGAGGTGCCCGACAACGTGTTCGCGGTGTCGAGCCGGATCAACTCCACCTGGGGCGGGAACCTGACCGACATGGTCCGCGCCCGCCGGATCCTCGAGGTCATCGAGTCCGAGGACCTGATCACCGCCGCGAAGGCCACCGGCGCGCACCTGCTCGAGCGCCTCGAGGACCTGGCCGCCCGCCACCCCGCCGTCGTCTCGAACGCCCGCGGACGAGGGCTGCTGTGCGCCATCGACGTGCCGGACGGTGACGTGCGGGACGCGATCGTGTCCCGCCTCATGGCCGACGAGCAGGTCCTCATGCTGGGGTGCGGCACGCGCACGCTGCGGTTCCGCCCCTCCCTCGCCGTCACCACCGACGAGCTCGACCACGCCGTCGACTCCCTCGACCGAGTCATCGCACGCCTCTAGCCACCGGAGCAGCACCACCCATGTCCCGCACCATCGCCTCGTCCATCGCCGGCCGCCACGTCGAGGGCGCCCCCGGCGGCGAGCTGTCCCTCGACAACCCCGCCGACCTGTCCGACCACGTCGCCACCGTCCACCTGGGTGACGCCCAGACCGTGCTGGCGGGCGCGCGGGCCGCCAAGGACGCCCAGGGCGCCTGGGCTGCCACGCCGGCACCCCGCCGCGGTCGCGTGATCCAGCAGATCGGGCGGATCATCGAGGCCAACAAGTCCGCGCTGGCGACGCTCGTGACCCGCGAGATCGGCAAGCCCCACGGCGAAGCGCTCGGCGAGGTCCAGGAGATGGTCGACACCTGCGACTTCTTCCTGGGGGAGGGGCGTCGGCTGTACGGCCAGACCGTGCCCTCGGAGATGCCGGACAAGCAGCTGTTCACCTTCCGCCGCCCGGTCGGGTCGATCGTCGTGGTCACCGCGGGCAACTTCCCGGTGGCGGTGCCGTCCTGGTACCTCGTGCCGGCGCTGCTGTGCGGCAACACGGTCACGTGGAAGCCCGCGGAGTACGCGGCCGCGAGCGCCCAGGCGGTCGCCGAGCTGTTCTGGGCCGGCGGGTTGCCCGACGGCGTGCTGAACCTGGTCCTGGCCGACGGGGCATCGACGTCGGAGGGGATCGAGCTCGGCCTCGAGGCCGGCGTGGTCGACAAGATCGGCTTCACCGGGTCCGTCGCCGTCGGCCGTGAGCTGGGTGCCCTCGCCGGACGGCACCTGCAGACGCCGTGCCTCGAGCTGGGCGGCAAGAACCCGCTCGTCGTCATGCCGGACGCCGACCTGGACCTCGCGGTCGAGGGTGCGCTGTTCAGCGGGTTCGGGACCGCGGGGCAGCGCTGCACCTCCCTCGGGACGGTGTTCGTCCACGAGTCGATCCACGACGAGTTCCTCCGCCGCTTCGACGCGGCCACCCGTGCCGCCGTGGTCGGCGACCCGATGGACGACCGGGTGCTGTACGGACCGATGATCTCCCAGCGGTTCTGCGACACCTACCTCGGGTGGCTGGACGCGATCGAGGGCCACCACACCGTGCACGGATCCACCGGCGTCGGGCGGATCACCGCGGACAACCCCCGGGACGGCTTCGTCGGCGATCCCGACGCCGGGATCTTCTGCCACCCCACGATCGTCGACGGGATCACCGCGGAGGACGAGCTGTACGCGAACGAGACCTTCGGGCCCCTCGTCGGGGTGGGGTCCTTCGCGGACCTCGACGAGGCCATCGAGCTGGCCAACGGGCACGGCTACGGGCTGTCGTCGTCGATCTACACGACCAGCCCGACGTCCGCGTTCCGCTTCGCCGAGCGGGTCAGCGCCGGCATGACGTCGATCAACAACTCCACGTCGGGCGCCGAGGCCCACCTCCCGTTCGGGGGCAACGGCAAGTCGGGCAACGGCTCACGCCAGTCCGGCATGTGGGTGCTCGACCAGTTCACCCGCTGGCAGTCGGTCAACTGGGACTACGCCGGCAAGCTCCAGAAGGCCCAGATGGACATCGAGGACGTCCCCGCCGACCTGGACTTCCGCCTGTCAGACTGACCCCTCGAACCCCTCCGCCGGGATGGATTCGACATCGTCGGTGCCGGCCACGGGATGGACTCGACATCGTCCCACCACGCTCGTGTGCAGCAGGAGGCGTCATCGTGCGGGTGACGGCCCTGTTCTGGTGACCACGGGCCCAGTACAGACCACCGGGGTTGTCGATTCCATCCGAGGGGCGAGGCGTCGGCGCGCCGGTTATCCACAACTGCGAGAGCGAAGGGCGACGGGGGAGGGGTGGGACAGGCCATGGTTCCGGCATGGAGCTGCCCGCGGCAATCGCCGTGCTCGCCGCCAGGAACCCCGGCAGGGTGTTCTGCCGCAAGCAGGTGTTCCGCGCGGGCTACCGCGACACGCACCTCACCGCATGGCTCCGCGAGGGGTTGATCGAGCGGCTCGCACCGGGGTGGTACCGGATCGTCGACGACCTCGTCCCGGTCCTGCAGGACGCGTGGCTGGCGCAGTCCTACATGCACGGGTCGAGCGGCCGGCCACGTCCGGTGATCAGCGGTGCGGCGGCGCTAGAGGGCTACGGGGTCACGGGCATCGCGCCGCGATCAGGTCGCCCGGTCCTGCTGGTCCAGAGAGGGGACCGGGTCCGGATCGCGACCGATCCCTTCCACGTCCTCCACGCCGACCTCACCCGCACCGAACGGGTGCTCCACAGGGGGCTCTGGCTCGCCGGGCCTGCTCGGGCGCTCGCGGACCTGGTGGTCGAGTGGGGCGATGAGGACGTGCAACGGCTCATCGACGCGGTCGATGCGACGCGCAACCACATGCGCCTGCTCACCGTCGACCTCATGGCGGCGTGGGCCGCGCTACCACGTCATCCGGGGGCGGCGCTCCTCCTCGAGCTCGCCGAGGCCGGCACCTTCGACGTGGACAGCCAGGGCGAGCGGCTGGCCCTCGACGAGGTGTTCTCCCGCTGCGCCCACCTCCCGGACTGCCAGGTCACCGTCCTCCCGAACATCCGGGTGGACTTCATCTACGTCTTCGCCGCGCTCGTCATCGAGTACTACGGGTGGGTGCACGACGGCCGGGCGGACACCGACGCGACGCGGATGATGGCGCTCGAGCTGGGGAACTGCCGGACGCTCGTGATGACGAAGAGCATGATCCACGAGCCCATCCCGATCGCCGCGCACATCGACCGGGTGCGGGAGGAACGGGAGGGGCTCGTCCTGGCGGGGAAGCTCCGGCCCCTCACCCTCCCTCCCCAACCGCCTCGGCGCGTCCCCCTCCGGACGACGATCCCGCTGGGCTGACCGCGGGCGGGGGAGGGGGAGGGGAGGAGGTGCCCGATCGTGCCGTGCGCTCTCCGAGTTGGAATCGACACCGTGGTGCCGGTACCCGGGATGGAATCGACACCGCCGGCGGGTGAACACGCCACGGCGGGCCCGCGAACCTGCGGGATCCTGACCGCGAGGAGTGACCCTGCTCCGTGGTGGCCACCGTGGAGATGTCGAATCCATCCGCTCGACCCCGCTCAGGATGTCGAATCCATCCGCGCGGGGCGGTCAGAGGTCAGAGGGCCCCCGACACGCCCCAGCCGTCCAGGACGGCGGGGAGCTCGGCGAGGTCCTCGATGATCGCGTCGGCGGCGCGCCCGTCGCCGGGGGCGTGGTCGTTGGCGACCCACACCGCGAGCATGCCGACGCCCTGGGCGCCCTGGATGTCGTCGATCGGGCGGTCGCCGACGTAGGCGCACTCGCCGGGATCGACGCCGAGGCGCTGGGCGAGGAGGCGGAACGGCTCGGGATGCGGCTTGATCCAGTCGAGCTCGCAGGTGTAGATCCGCTGGTCGATGAGGTCGGCCAGGCCGTCGCGCTCGAGGAAGTGCTCGTGGAACGACCGGGGCCAGTGGGTGTTCGACAGCAGGCCGACGGCGAGTCCGCGGTCGTGGAGGTCCTCGAGGACGGCGCGTGCCTCGGGGACGTGGCGGATCGTCGGGGTCCACGCGTCGAGGTGCGCGTCGTGGGCTGTCGACAGCACCGCCTCGGCGACGTCGAGCCCGAGCTCCTCCGACGCCTCGCGCAGCAGGTCCATCAACCGGGCCGAGCGCATCGTCGTCTGCGTCCGTCCCCACGAACGGCGCTCGACGTCCACGAGGACCTCGGTCAGCCGCCCGTCGTCATCGGGATCGAGCACCGTCGCCGCCGCCCGCCACAGGTCGATCAGCTCGACCTCGACGTGGCGCGCCAACGTCCCGCCCCAGTCGAAGCAGACGGCCCGGAGGGTCATGGCTCGGCCGCTGCCCGGTACCACCGGCTCTCGTCGGTGGGCGGCGGGCGCAGGCGCGCCTCGACGACCAGCACGGTGGGGTCCGGTGCGGCGATGTGCGCGCGCAGCGCGGCGGTGAGCTCGTCGTCCAGCGCGTCGATCCGGTCCGCGCGGAGCCCGAAGGTCCGCGCCGTCGCCGCGTAGTCGGGGCTCTGACGGTCGAAGCTGCCGGGATCCTCCCCGAGCTGGCGGAGCAGCGGGCGGAGCCGGCCGGCCCCGCCGTCGTCCACCACGATCACGGTGAGGGGCAGCTTCTCCCGCGCCAGGACGACCAGCTCGCCGAGGGCGGCCAGCAGGCCCTGGTCACCAACGATCGCCACGACGGGCTCGTGGGACGCGGCCGCCGCCGCGCCGATCGCCGCCGGGAGGGCGTAGCCGACCGTGTCGAGGTCATCGGGGAACAGCAGGGTGCGCGGCAGCGTCCACTCGTGGAACGCGGCCAGCCAGCGACCCGCCGCGGAGGGATCCGCCACGACCGTCGTCCGGTCCGGGAGGGCGGCGCTGACGGCCTCGAGGAAGGCCATCTCGGTCGGGTCCGACTCCCGCAGCTCGCGGCGCACGCCGGCGCGCAGCTCCTGGAGCCGGGACCGCACGACCGCGGTGCCGCCGCGGTAGCTGACCGCGTCCGAGAGCGCCTTGGTCAGCACCTTCGCGTCGCCGCGCAGCAGCACGTCGGGGCGGTAGTGCCGCCCGGCGTCCACCGGGTCGGTGTTGATCGCGATCAACGTGCCCGGCTCGGGCATCCGCAGCCCCTGGGTGGACTGGACGTCGAAGTCGGTCCCGACCGCGACGACGAGGTCGGCCTCGTCCCACATCCGCCCGACCTCCGGCAGGTGCGGCGGCAGCCCCACCAGGCACGGGTGGCGGGCCGGCAGCAGGCCCGCCGCCTGTGTGGTGGTGACGACGGGCGCCCCGACCTTCTCCGCCAGCTCGGCGATCGCCCCGCCGGCACCGGCCCGCATCGCACCCCCGCCCGCCCAGATCAACACGTGCTGAGCCGCGTCGACCATGTTCCCGGCGCGGCGCAGCTGGACGTGCTCGACGGATCCGGTGGCCGGCTTGGTGGGCGGCTCCGGTCCGTCCTCGTCCGGCTCCGGTGCCGCCGGCGCGACGAGGAACCCGGGGGTGAGGTGCAGCACCACCGGCCCGCGGGGGCCCGAGAGCGCCGTGTCCGCGACCTGGCGGAGGACCGCGACGACGTCGTCCATCGACCCGAGCTCGACGACGTGGTCGACGTGTCGGGGGGCCAGGACCTCGACCGGTGCGGGTGCGCGACCCGGACCCGGCGGCCCGGGCGGGGCGACCCCCACCTCGATGATCAGGAGCGGGACCTCGGACGCGACGGACTCACCGACCTCCGGCCGATCCCCGAGCGGCGCCGACGACGGGCCGTTGACGACCACGCCGAGGCGGCCGGTGCGGCGCGCGTAGCCGTCGGCGGCCCGGACCGCGGCGCCGGGCGCGGTGCAGGCGACGAAGCGGACGCCCTGGCTGCGCAGCCCGACGACCAGGGGCAGGTTGTGGGCGCCCGGCACGCCGAACACCACGTGCGCGTTGACGCGTCCCAGCGCCCTGACCAGCGCCTCTGCACCTGTTGCCATGGGTGACAACGTAGCGAACGCCGCCCCGCGCGGCCCGCAGCCGCCACCGGCCGGACGCCGCGTCCCGCGGAGGGCTCAGCGCCGCTCGGCGGAGCTCGTCACGTGGTCGGGGGAGGGGTCGGAGGGTCGTTGATCCCCCTCCTGTTCGTCGTCGCGGTGCCCGTCGGCGTCCTCGGCGCGTGCCTGGTCGGCCTCCTCGGCCGCTCGCGCCTCCGCCTCGGTCTCACGACGCGCCTCGTCGGCGGCCTCCGCTGCCCGCTTCGGGTCCTTCGGGTACTGGATCCGCGGGTGGTACACGCCCTCGAGCGCCTCGATCAGCGACTGCTCGACGGTCCGGAGGTCGGCGAACGTCAACGGCGAGTCGTCCAGCTGCCCGTCGGCGACGCGGTCGCCGATCAGCCCGGTGACGATCGAGGTGATCGTGTCGCGACCCATCCCGCCATCGCTCGACGACGCCGCCCGGACCGCGCCCTCGGTGCAGTCCGCGAGCATCAGCACGGCCTGCTCTCGCGTGAAGGGCTTGCGGCCCTTGTAGCGGAAGAAGGCCTCGTCCGGTTCGGCTGCCAACCCGTCCTCGGCCCGCTTCAGCGCCTGGCGGTAGAAGTAGGCCACGACGGTGGTGCCGTGGTGGGTGCGGATCCCGTCGACGATCTCCGGCGGCAGCTTGTGGACGGTGGCCATCTCGACGCCGTCGGTGACGTGGCGCTGGATGATGAGGGCGCTCTGGCGCGGGTCGTTCAGCTCGTCGTGGGGGTTCGCGATGGCGACCTGGTTCTCGACGAAGAAGTAGGGCTTCGCGACCTTGCCGATGTCGTGGTACAGCGCCATGACCTCGGCGAGCAGCGCGTCCGCCCCGATCGCCCGGCACGCCCTCGCGGCCAGCGTGGCCACCATCACCGAGTGGTTGTAGGTGCCGATCGCCTTCAGCTCGAGCTCGCGCATCAGGGGGTGGTTGCGGTCGGCGAAGTCGAGCAGGCTCGTGGCCGTCATCACCCCGAAGAGGCTCTCGAGGAACGGCAGCAGACCGTTGACCATGAGGGCGGTCAACACCCCGTTGCCGAGGCCGAACAGCAGCGCCGGCACCAGCCCGTCCAGCCCGGCGTAGACGACGTGGAACGCGCCGGCGAGGAACACGTAGGCGACCGTGGACTGCCACGCCGCGGTGCGCAGCTGCCCGCGGGCCGTCAGGCGGCCGACGAGGGGGATGGACAGCAGGCCGGAGACCGCCGCGAAGGGCACCAGACCGGGCAGGCCCGGGATCTCGTAGGCGACGATCGCCGTCATCGGGATGACCAGCAGCACCCCGACGCGGGCGTCGAAGAGGATGGTCGCGAGCATCGCGATCGCACCGACCGGCACCAGGAAGTGGCGTTCCCCGCCCCCCAGGTCCACGGTGTTGATCGCCACGGCGATGGTGGTGAACAGCACCAGCAGCGTCGCGATCAGCAGCAGGTGCGTGCCGGTGCTCCAGATGATCGGGCGGTAGGTCCGCAGGAACAGCGCGACCACGAAGGTGAGGATGACGCTGAGCAGCAGCGCCTGGGCGAACTCGGCGGTCGGGTCCGACCCCTCCAACCCGGCCTGCTGCAGCGCGGCCTGCTGGACCGGGGTGACCTCCTCGCCGGCGCGGACGATCGGCGTGCCCCGCCGGAACGGGACCTCCACGTCGACGATGTCCTCGGCCGCGGCCTCCCGGGCGGCGGCCGTCGCCTCCTGGTCCACGGTGATCGTGGGGCGCAGCGCCTCGCGCAGGACCGGGTCGAGGATCGTCGAGGCCACCTCGGGGCCCACGGTCGACAGCGCCAGCGCGGACTGCAGCTCGGAGTTGGCGTAGTCCTCGACCTCGCCCTCGAGGATGTCGGTCGCCGCGGCGCTCCGCGCGATGTCGACCGCCTCGGTCCGGGCGGTGTTCAGCTCGGAGTCCGTCAGCCCGACCAGCAGGGTGATCGCCTCGGTGTCGAGCATCGGCAGGCGCTGGCTCAGCACGTCGATCTGCTGGCTGCGGCTCGGGACCTCGCCGTCCACGCCCGGCGCCCGGACGGACTGCGCGACCGCGAACGCGTCGACGACGAACTGGATCAGCTGGGTCTGGGCGGTCAGGTTCTCGCTGACGACCGGCTCGACGGCGTCGGAGGCCTGCCGGCGGGCCAGCTCGGTCTCCTCCTCGTCGAGGACGCGGATCTCCTCGGGCGCGATGACCGTCCGGGGCGACGGCTCGCCGACCACGATCGGGGCGTCGGTGAAGAACGCGCTGAGGCCCAGGACGGCCGGCAGGCCCAGCACGGCGAGGACCAGCGCGCCGATGCGCGCAGGCCAGGTCGTGCGGTTCTCGTCGCTCACCACGACCTCCAGTGTCCCACCTCGATCGCGAACATGCCCGATTTCCTGCCGCCGGCCACGTCGGGACGGCGGCGGGTGGCGGTCGGTCAGCCGACGACGGCGACCATGAACGCCCGCGCGGTCAGGCCGAAGTTGACCAGCCCGACGAGCGCGAACGCGCTCAGCGGGTGCATGCGCCCGTCCCGCGACCACTTGTGGCCGACGAACAGGACGATCCCCGGGAACACCAGCCCGTAGAGGGGGTGGAAGATGTTGTCGAAGGCGTGCGCGGACGGCAGCCGCCCCATGATCAGCAGCACCGCGCCGGCGAGCAGCTGCACGACGAGCAGGACCTGGGCGACGGACACGACCCGCCAGAACCAGCCGTTGTCGGCGTCGGCGCGGACGAGTCGGAGGACCAGGGCCAACAGCATCACCACCAGCCACGAGCCGATGATGGCGATCCCGATCACGTAGCCGTGGATGGACGCGAAGCTCACAGTGCCGGAAGACTAGCGGGGGCGGTGCAGCCCGCTGCGCTCGGGGTCGATCGTCGTAGCCTGCCGGTCGATGATCACCGTCAACAGCGTCGCGAAGGCCTTCGGCGGCCGCACCCTCTTCGCCGACGTCAGCCTCCGCTTCGACGCCGGCACCCGCACGGCGATCGTCGGGCCGAACGGGGCGGGCAAGACGACGCTCCTGAAGATCATCAGCGGCGTCGAGAAGCCCGACGCCGGTGAGGTGGCGGTCGCCAAGGGCATCGAGATCGGCGTCCTCGAGCAGGACATCGCCGAGTGGGCGGCCTCCCAGGACGCCGACCGGGCACCCACCCCCGTCGACCTCGTGGTCGACGGCGTGCCGGTGAAGGCCATCGAGGAGCGGCTGGCCGAGCTCGGGATGGCCATGGCCGAGGACCCCGACGACGAGTCCGTGCTGGCCGAGTTCGGCCACCTCCAGGACCGCTTCGAGCTGCTGGGCGGCTACGACCTCGAGGCGCGGGCCCGCCGCATCCTCGGCGGGCTCGGCTTCGACGAGGCCGCCCTCGACCAGCCGGTCCGGTCCCTCTCCGGCGGGTGGATGATGCGGGTGGCGCTGGGCCGCCTGCTGCTGCGCCACCCCGAGGTCCTGCTCCTCGACGAGCCCACCAACCACCTCGACCTCGAGAGCGTCGGCTGGCTGCAGCAGTTCATCGCCGGCTACGACGGCGCGGTGATCCTGATCAGCCACGACCGCGACTTCATCAACGCGTCGTCCAACCGGATCGTCGAGGTCGCCGACGGGCGCGTCACCACCTACACCGGCGACTACGCGGCGTTCGTGACCCAGCGGGCCGAGCGCCAGGAGCAGCTCGCCGCGCAGGCGAAGAACCAGGCCAAGCGGGTCGCCGAGATCGAGCGGTTCGTCGAGCGGTTCCGCTACAAGGCGTCGAAGGCGGCCCAGGTCCAGTCGCGCATCAAGATGCTCGAGAAGATGGACGCGATCGAGGCGCCCGACAGCCGGCGGAAGTCGATGAAGCTGTCCTTCGGCGCCGCGCCGCGGTCCGGGCGGACGGTGATCGAGCTGTCTGGCGTGTCGAAGGCCTACGGCGACAACGTGGTGTACCGCGACCTCGACCTCGCCCTCGAGCGCGGGCAGAAGGTCGCCCTCGTCGGTCCGAACGGGGCGGGCAAGTCGACCCTCCTCAAGATGCTCGTCGGTGCGGTCACCCCCGACGAGGGCGAGCGGACCCTGGGCCACAACGTGCAGGTCGCCTACTACGCCCAGCACCAGGTCGACGCGCTCCACATGGACCGCACCGCCCTGCAGGAGGTCGCCGCCTCCGTCGACACCTCGACGGTCAACCCCCGCGACGTCCTCGGGTCGTTCCTGTTCTCCGGCGACGACGCCGACAAGCGGATCAGCGTGCTGTCGGGCGGCGAGCGGGCCCGGGTCGCCCTGGCCAAGCTGATCGCCCACCCGGCGAACCTGCTGTGCATGGACGAGCCGACCAACCACCTCGACATCGCCAGCCGCGACGTGATCGAGGACGCGCTGCTCGACTACCCGGGCACGGTCGTGCTGATCAGCCACGACCGCCACCTGATCCGCAACGTCGCCGACGTCATCATCGCCGTCGGCGACCAGACCGCGCGGGTGCACCTCGGCGACTACGCGAGCTACGCGGAGAAGGTCGGCCTCGACTACCTCGGCCGGCCCCTCGACCCGCAGGCGGCCGGCGCGGCCGCACGAGGTGAGCCCGCGGACCGCAAGGCGGACAAGCGCGCCGAGGCCGAGCGCCGCAACCGCCTGCACCGCGAGACCAAGGACCTGCGGACGCGACTGGGCAAGGCGGAGGCGGCGCTCATGGCCGCCGAGGACGAGGTGGCGGCGGTCCAGCGCGAGATGGCCGCCCCGGGCGCATACGACGACCCGCAGGCCGCCGCCGAGCTGTCACGCCGCCACGGCGAGGCCAAGGAGCGCGCGGCCGCGGCGACCGCCGAGTGGGAGGGGCTCGTGGAGGCCCTCGACGCCGCGGAGGCCGCCGTCAGCTGACCCGGGGCGGCCCCGCCGGGGAGGCGGCGTGCCGACGCGGGCATCATGGCGCCATGTCGTTCTCCCCACGGATGGCGGGTGGCCGCCCGATGTCACCCGGCATCGGGCACGTCTGGCGCGGCCAGAACGCCGACACGCCCCTCCGCAAGGGCCTGATCCGGCGGGTGTGGACCAGCTTCGCGAAGCCGTACAGGGGGCGGTTGGTGTGGCTGATCGTGCTGATCGCCGGCGCCAGCGCCCTGAGCGTCGTCCCGGCCCGCCTCATCGGCCTGATCGTCGACGCGCTCAACGCGACGACGGCCGACGTCGATCCGCTGTCCGCCGCCGGCGCGCGCTCGCAGGTCACCTGGCTCGCCCTCGGGTTGGTCGGCACCGCGATCGCGACCGGGGTGCTGAGCGTCGCCCAGCGCCACCAGTCCGCCTGGATCGGCGAGCAGCTCATCCACGACCTGCGGCGCGCGCTGTTCGACCACGTCCAGCGGATGCCGATCGCGTTCTTCACCCGCACCCAGACCGGCGCGCTCATCAGCCGCCTCAACAACGACGTCGTCGGCGCCCAGTCGGCGCTGACCGGCACCTTCGGGACCTTGGTCGCCAACGTCGTCCAGGTGGTGGCCACGGTCGGGCTGATGCTCGCGATCAACTGGCAGCTGACCCTCCTCACCCTCGCCGTCCTGCCCTTCTTCGTGCTGGCCGCCAAGGGCGTCGCGAAGCGGCTGCAGGGCCTGACGCGCGAGTCGATGGAGCTCAACGCCGAGATGAACACCACGATGACCGAGCGGTTCAACGTCGCCGGCGCGATGGTGGTCAAGCTCTTCGGCCGCCCCGAGGAGGAGACCGACGCCTTCGGCGCCTCGGCCCGCCGGGTGGCCGACATCGGCGTCCGGACCGCGGTCGTCGGGCGCATGTTCTTCGTGATCCTCAGCCTGATGGGCGCGCTGGGGACCGCGGCGGTGTACCTGGTCGGCGGCCGCCTGGCGCTGTCCGGTTCCCTCAGCATCGGGGACCTGGTGACCTTCGGAGCCCTGGTGACCCAGGCCTACCAACCCCTCGCGGCCCTCTCGAACGCCCCGGTCGAGGTGCTGACCGCGCTGGTCAGCTTCGATCGGGTCTTCGAGGTGCTCGACATCGCCCACCCCATCGCCGACGCGCCGGACGCCGTCGACCTGGACGAGCCGCGCGGCGAGGTCGTCTTCGACGACGTGCACTTCGCCTACCCGACGGCCCGCGAGTCGACCATCAGCTCCCTCGACTCCTGGTCCGACGTCCTCGACACCCGTCCGGGGGAGGAGGTGCTCCGCGGCGTCTCCTTCACCGCGGCGGCGGGGCAGACCGTCGCGCTGGTCGGCCCGAGCGGCGCGGGCAAGTCGACCATCCTCAGCCTGGTCAGCCGGCTCTACGACGTCGGGTCCGGCGCGGTCCAGATCGACGGCCACGACGTCCGCGACCTGACCCTGGCGTCGTTGTCAGCCGCGGTCGGCGTCGTCAGCCAGGACCCCCACCTGTTCCACGACACGATCGGCGCCAACCTGCGCTACGCCGCACCGGGCGCCACCGACGCCCAGATCCGCGCGGCCTGCGCGGCCGCGCAGATCCACGACGTGATCGCCGGCCTGCCCGACGGCTACGACACCGTCGTCGGCGACCGCGGCTACCGCCTGTCCGGAGGTGAGAAGCAGCGCCTCGCCATCGCCCGCGTCCTGTTGAAGGACCCGGCGATCATCGTGCTCGACGAGGCCACGAGCCACCTCGACTCCGACAACGAGGAGCGCATCCAGGCCGCCCTGCAGGAGGCGCTGACGGGCCGGACCAGCCTGGTCATCGCCCACCGGCTGTCCACGATCGTCGACGCCGACCAGATCCTCGTCATCGAGGACGGGGTGGTCACCCAGCGCGGCACGCACGCCGAGCTGGTCAGCGCCGAGGGGCGCTACGCCCAGCTGTACCGCACCCAGTTCGCCGGCGCGTAGCGCCGCCCGCCGGGGGTCAGCGCAGCCCGAGCTTGGCCGAGCAGACGGGCCAGGCGACCCAGCCCTGCAGGCCGAGGAGCCGCTCGGCCCGGCGGATCTGCTCGAGGGCGGAGTGCTCGTGGGGCATCCCCGAGCCGCCCACCAGCCGCCAGCTGTCGAGCGTGAACTGCAGCCCGCCGTAGAAGCCGTTGCCCGAGTTGATCCCCCAGTTGCCCGACGACTCGCACTGCGCCAGGCGCTGCCAGGTGGCGATCGTCGGGTCCGAGGGGTGCTCGGGGGCCGGCAGCGGGGTCGGCACGATCCGGTCCCGCGGATCCACCGTCGGGGTCGGGGTCGGGGTCGGGGTGGGTGTGGGTGTCGGCGTGGGCGTCGGGGTCGGGGTCGGGGCGGCGGTCAGCGCGAGGGGTTGCACGAGGTCCGCCGATCCCACCGCCGGGGTGGGGGTGGCGGTCGCATCGACCGCGGCCGGCGACGTCGCCAGGCCCGGGGGGGTGAGACCCGGAGATGCGAGGTCAGCTGGAGGGCCGTCGGCGGCGATGCGCGGGGTCCGGGTGTCCGCGGTCGCGGCCACCAGGCCCACCGCACCGGTGACCACGAGCGCGACCAGCACGACCGCGCGGGGGAGTCGTCCCGGCAGCGCCATCACCATCGCGAGCGCGGTGACCACGACGCGGTGCAGGGCGCGCACGGGTGCGAGCAGCAGCCGGCGCCCACGCCGCCGTCCGGTCGCGGTCCCGGGGTCGACCGCGACGTCGCCCTCTGGCTCGGCGGTGGCGGTGATGCGGGTCCGCCCCGGCGTGCGGTCCGGCAGCGACAGCACGGGCCCGCGGCTCGGCGCGGTCCGCTCGGCGTCCTCGGCCGCGTCGCCCTGCCGGCCGGTGGCCGGCTCGGCGGCGGTCGGGGTCGACGGTTCGGTCCCGACGTCGGCGGCCGTGGCAGCCGAGGCGGCGGTCAGCTCGACCGCGGCGCGGCGCACCCGCTCGGTGTGCCGGTCGCGCCAGGCGGTCCCGGGGCTCGGCGTGGGTCCCGGGCGCGCGGACGCGATCCCGTCGAGGGGGGTGGTGGGGGCCGTCCGGTCGGTGCGCCACCGGTCGCGGAGCGCGAGCTTGCCGGCGCGGAGCGCCCGCCGGGTGGCCGCGCACTCGGCGCAGCCCATCGAGTGCTCGATGGCGTCCGCCGCGAACGTCATCAACCCGTCGAGGTGGCGGGCACACGGCGTGCAGTCGGCGTCGACCGCGGCCAGGCGGGCGCGCGCGACGTCAGCGCGGACCTGGCGGGGGTGGGATCCCAGCTCCTCGGCGATGCGCGCCGCGTCCCAGCCCGCCCCGTCGTAGAGCAGCCCCACCCCGTCGGTGCCCTTCATCCGGCGCACGACGTCGTGCAGGCTCGCGCCGGCGGCGAGCTGGCGCACCCGCCCGCTGCGGGCGAGCTGGTGCACGATGTCGATGGTCGTGGTCAACGGGTGGGTGACCTCGGGGTCGGGGAGGCGTGGGGGCGCGAGCGGGGGGCCGACTCCGCGCGAGGGCGGGACGTGGCAGCCGCGAGGGGGAAGGTCGCGCGGGCGAGCGCCAAGGATGCCCGGTCGGATTTCTTCCCCTCTCGCCCATCAGTGCAGGCCTGACACCTCAGGTGGGGCTCCGACGGTCGTCCACCTGACCGTCCGGGGCACGCCGGACGGTCAGCTGCGGCGGTGCACCTGCGTCGCGCTGGCCTGCGCCCCGGCCAGGATCACCACCTCGGCGACCTGCACGTGGCGGGGCCGATCGGCGACCCATACCACGGCCTCGGCGATGTCGTCCGGGGTGAGGGGGTCCATGCCGTCGTAGACGCGGGCGGCCCGGTCGGCGTCGCCGTGGAACCGGACCGTGGAGAACTCGGTCTCGACCATGCCGGGATCCACGGTGGAGACCTTGACGCCGGTGCCGAGGAGGTCCAGGCGCAGCCCCTTGGTGAGCGCGTCGACGGCGTGCTTCGAGGCGCAGTAGACCGCCCCGCCGGGGTAGACCTCGTGGCCGGCGATCGACCCGATGTTGATCACGTGACCCCGGCCCCGGTCGACCATCTTCGGCAGCAGCGCCCGGGTGACGGTGAGCAGTCCGCTGACGTTGGTCTGCAGCATCGCATCCCAGTCGGCGAAGCTGCCGGACTGGACCGGGTCGAGCCCGCTCGCGAGGCCGGCGTTGTTGACCAGCACGTCGGGAGCGGGCACGTCGGCGAGGGCGGCGAGGGTGGCGTCCCGGTCGGTCACGTCGAAGGTGAGGGTGCGCACCGCCCCGTCCAGCTCGGCCGCCAGCTCGGCGAGGCGCTCACCGCGCCGTCCGGTGACCGTCAGGTTCGCCCCGGCGGCGGCGAAGGCGCGGGCGCAGGATCGGCCGATGCCCGAGGTGGCACCGGTCACCAGGACGTGGTGGTCGACGAGCACGGGTCTGCTCCTTCCTCTGGGGTGTCAGGTGGGCACGGGTCAGGTGTGCACGAGGTCGCGGCCGCGCAGCAGCCAGGCTCGCCCCGCGGGGTCGACGTCCATGGGCGGCCAGTTCCAGAACTGCCCGTCGAGGCCCGACTCGACGGTCGTGGCGCTGCGGTCCACCGGATCGATGCGGAGCAGCCGGTCGCCGGTGGCGAGCAGCGCCCGCGATCCGGTGCGGCGCAGCTGCCCGCCGGCCTGGGCCACCCGCACCGGCGCGGCGACCGCGCGGGACGCGAGGTCGATCGTCGCCACCCAGCCGCGGCTCGAGGAGACCAGCAGCCGGGGGCCGATCACCTGCAGACCGAGGAGGAACCCGCCCTGGGGGATCACGTCGGCGACCGTCCACAGCCGGGCGCCGCTGACCGCGTCGAAGGCCGCCACCGACGGTCGGCTCCCGGACCCGCCGACGTAGATGGTCGTGCCGGCGGTCGTGACGCCGGCCAGGACCTCGCCACCCAGGGGGTTGACGACCGCGTCGACGCGCCCGGTCACGGGGTCGATGGTGTTGAGGAGGCTCCGACGCAGGTCGTCGGTGGTCGTGCACACCAGGGCGTCGAGCTGGGCGAGGTGGGCCATCGCGACGGGGCGGAGCTGGTCGGAGTCGAGCTGGGTGACCCGGTGGGGCGCATCGGCGTCGGCGGGCCAGGCCCACACCTCACCGATCGGGTACACCGCGAACCAGGTCGTCCCGTCGACGTCGACCATCGCCTTCGGCTCGCCCGGCACGAACCGCGTGGTCGCGGTGCCCGCGGCCGGGCGGTGCCGGGTCATCGAGAAGGACCCGCCGACGTCGACGCGGTCCGCGCCCGCGCAGATCGACTGGCCGCGCTGTGGCCGGCGGACGAGGCCGAGGTCGTCGACGGTGACGACGCGGGTCTCGCCGCTGGCGACGTCGTGGCGCCAGGCGCTCCCGTCGGCGGACACGCCGATCAGGTCACCGTCGACCACCTCGAGCAGGCGGGTCTCGGACATCGGCACCGGCACGGCGAGGCGCGTGAGCTGACCGGTGGCGCCGTCCAGGCGGTAGATCGCGCCGGACGGCCGCGCGGTGGCGTAGACGGCCTGGCCGTCGCAGGCGACGGTGTCGACCAGCGCCTCCCGTGGCAGGCGGGCCACCAGCGCGTCGTCGGGGCGGCCCGGTGGGATCACGGCGATGGCGGGCCGGTCGAGGTCGCGGCCGGCCGTCCCGACAGCGATCTGCCCGTCGCCGGTGACGGCGCTGCAGTAGACGGTGTCGTCCGTGCGCAGCGCGACGGGGAGGAGGGACCGCACCGCGCCGCCGGTGGCGACGCGGTCGACGAGGACCGCCCGGTCGTCGTCCTTGCCGCCGACCACCACGCGTGAGCCGACGGCGGCGCAGGTCCGCGGGCGCTGCCGGGTGGTGAGGATGCCGAGGTCGGTCGCCCGTCGGGTCGCGGGGTCGTAGCGGAACACCAGCCCGGGGTTGCCGCCGACGCCGACCACGCTGCCGTCGTCACCCGCGGCGAGGTCCCAGAGGTAGTCGACGGCCAACGCGGCGACCGCGCTGCTCGACGCCCCGGTGAGGCGGTAGAGGTTCCCCGATCCCCGGGCGCCGAACAGCCCGACGTAGACCCCGTCGGGCGCGGTGGTGAGGCCCCACGCCCCGTCACCTGCGCCGATGGTGCGCTGGCGGACCACGGCCATCGCGTCGATGTCGATCTCGGCGACCCGGGTCCGGTCGAGGTTGCGCGAGACCACGTGCAGCCGGTCGGCGTCGAGGGTCGCCCCGGACGTGGGCCAGCCCGGTGCCGCGGTGCCGACCGACGTGGGGCTCACCGCCGGGCTCCCACGGGGGACGGCGGACGGCGGTCCCAGGCGAGGGCCCGCTCGAGTGACCCGGCCAGGCCCAGGAGGGGCTCCTCCCCGGCGGCCCGGCCGATCAGCTGGACGCCGACCGGCAGCCCCTCGCCGCTCAGGTCGACCGGGAGGGCCACGGCCGGCTGGCCGGTCACGTTCACGACCGGGGTCACCCCCAACCACTCGGCGAGGGCGCCGGCCAGCGCCTCGGGCGGCAGCTCGGTGAACGTCCCGATCGCCACGGCGGGCCGCGTCACCACGGGCGCGAGCACCGCGTCGTACGGCTCGCTCGCCGCGGCGGCCCCGCGACTGGCCGCCTGGAGGCTGGTGACGGCCCGCAGCAGCGCGGGGGCGCTCAGCGCGTGGCCGTCGGCTGCGAAGCGCCGGTTGTGGGGTTCGAGCTGGTCGTCGGGCAGCGGGTTCGCCGCGACCGACGCGCTCCAGACGCGGAGGAAGTCGTCGATCAGGCTGGACGGCAGCCGCAGGTCGAGCGCCTCGACGACGTGGCCCAGGTCCTCGAGCAGCTCGACGGCCCGCGCCACGGCCGCCGCGGTCGCCCGGTCAGGGGTGGCCCACGGCACGGCGGTCACCACCCCGATGCGGCAGCGGCCTGGGTCGCGCCCGACCGCTTCGACCGAGGAGCCGTCGAGCGGCGCCACGACCACCGGGTCGCCCGGAGCCGGCCCCTGCATCACGTCGAGGAGGGCGGCGGCGTCGACCAGTCGACGTCCGAGGGGGCCCTGGGTCGCGAAGCCCATGACCTGGTCGCCGAAGAGCGGGGCGTTCGACACCCGTCCGCGCGACGGCTTGATGCCGGTGACCCCGCAGCAGGCCGCCGGGATGCGTATCGAGCCGCCGCCGTCGCTGCCGTGGGCCGCCACCACGTAGCCGGCGGCGATCGCCGCGGCCGCACCGCCGCTCGACCCGCCGGCCGTGCGGTCGAGGTCCCAGGGGTTGCGGCAGGCCCCGTGCAGCGCCGACTCGGTGACCGGCAGGCTGCCGACCTCCGGGGCGGCGCTCTTGCCGAGGATGACGAAGCCGGCGGCGCGGATGCGGCGGACCGCCTCGTCGTCGAACGGCGGGGTGAAGTCGGCCATGGACCGTGCCCCGAACGTCGTCGGCATGCCGGCGACGTTGTTCAGGTCCTTGATGAGCGTCGGGACCCCGGCGTAGGGCCCCAGCGCCTCGGGTCGCGCCACCGCGTCCTCGTCTATCGCCTCGGCGGCCGCGAGCGCCCGATCGGCGTCGACGTGGACCGTGGCGCCGATGCGCCCGTCGACGTCCTCGATCGCGTCCAGGGCGGCGACCACCAGCTCCCGCGCCCCGATCGACCGTCGCCGCACCGCCGCCGCGAGGGCGGGCGCGGTGTCGAGGTCCTCGGTGCGCATCGCGGCGCGGAGCCTAGCCCGCGTCCGGCGGCGCTACCCTGCGACCCATGGCAGACCTGCAGCTGTTCACCCACCCGAAGAACAAGGTCGCGAAGAAGGCGGAGCGGTTCTTCTCCGACAGGGGCATCCGGTTCCACGCCGTCGACGTGCGGCGGAAGGCGCCGACCCCGGGGGAGCTGCGCAAGTGGGTGCAGGCCTTCGGCGTCCAGGCCGTGCTCGACAAGACCTCGAAGACCTACCTCGAGGAGGGGCTGGTGTACTTCTCCGCCGGCGAGGAGGACTGGATCGAGCGGATGTGCCGCCACCCGGACGTCATCAACCTGCCGCTGGTCCGCTGCGGCACGGAGCTGTCCGTCGGCGACGACCCGGATGCCTGGGGGCGCTTCGCCGCGACGCTGAAGGCCTGACCCCGCCGGCCGTCACCTCCAGGCGGTGACGGTGCGGACGACGGCGTGCAGGTCGTCGGCCACCGCGTCGGCGGTGCCATCGTCCTGGGGGCCGAGGAGGCCCCAGGGACCGCGTCGCAGGTGGATGGTGCGCAGGCCGCAGGCGTGGGCGGCTGTCACGTCGTTGTCGACCCGGTCACCGACGTAGGCGACCTGATCGGGCGCCGGGTCGCCGAGGGCGGTGAGCACGGCGGCGAAGAACGCCGGATCGGGCTTGGCTGCGCCCAGCTCGTCGGACATGGCCATCACGTCGGGTCGGACCCCGATCGCCCGGAGCTGCGCGGTCCGGGGCGCCGGCTGGTTGCCGATCACGGCGACCCCGAACCCCGCGGCGGACAGGTCCTCGAGGGCGTCGAGGGCGTCCGGGTAGAGGTCAGCGGGGGTGAAGCCGCCGAACGCGGCCTCGAACTCCGGCACCCGGTCCGGCCAGTCGGGCGCGAAGCGGACGAGCGCCTCGGGGTAGGAGCCACCCTGGGCGATCGCGATGCCCATCGCGGCGTGCAGCACCAGGGGGGTGATGTCGAGGACCTGCGCCCACGTCGTCCAGACGCGCGTCTCGTCGATCAGGGTCTCGCCGATGTCGAGGCAGACCCAGCGGACCCCCGTCACCCCTCCGCCCGCTCGGCCACCGGGGTCTGGGCGCCGCCGAGGAACAGATCGGTGGAGAGCGCGACGGCGTCGGGGAGGGGACGGGGGTTCTCGCGCTCCGCCCACCCGACGACGTTGTCGAGCCACAGGATGGTCAACGCCATCGACAGGCGGAGGGGGCTCATGTCGGTCCGGATCGTCCCGGCCGCCTGGCCCCGCTCGACGATCGGGATGATCCGCGACCACAGCGTCTCCCGGTCCCCGAGCACGCGGTACCAGTCGCCGGAGTTGCCCACCATCTCACGGACCACCCGGCCGACCAGGCGTCGCGGCCCCTCCTCCATCCGGGCGGCGACCTGCTGGCCCAGCGCCCGCAGCGCGGCGGGGGCGTCGTCGTCGGGCAGGGCGCTCGAGTCGATGGCCTCCACCAGCTCGGCGGCCCACTCGAGGAGCACGTCCTGCTTGCGCTGGAAGTGCACGTAGAACGTGCCCTTGGCGACGTTGGCGGCCGACGTGATCTCGTCGACCGCGGTCTCCTCCACGCCCTTGTCGGCGAACAGGTCGAGGGCGGCCCGCACGAGGGTCCGCCGGGTGGCGACCCCGCGACCTGCGCGCACCGCAGGCGCTCCCCGGTCGGGCGGCACGTGACCCATCGCGTGGCTCCGCTCGTCGACGACGGCCGTCGGTCGGCCGCTCGAGGAGTGTAGGCGGCGCGGCGGCGCCGGTGATCAGCTCCCGGGCGCGTGCGGCGGCCCCGGCGGGTATCCCGGTGGCGCACCGCCCTGCCGGCCGGGATCACCGGGTGGCCACGGGGGAGGGGCCGGTCCCCAACCGGGGGGAGGCGATGGGGGTGTCGGCTGCGACGGCCAGGGCGGCTGGGGCCGGGCGACGCCCTGGTCGTAGACCCGGTAGACCCGCAGGTCGACGCCCGCCGCCTGCTGGGCGGCGATCCACTCGCGCGTGGCACGGTCCGGGCGGCCGACCGCCAGGTAGACGACGGCGGCGATCGGACCCATCACCCCGATCAGGACCGCCCAGATCACCTTCGCGCCGGATCGGTAGAAGATGTCGGCCGGCACCTGCAGGGCGTCGACGAGCGCCCAGATCCACACGCCGAGCAGCGCCCCCAGGAAGGCGAGGGGGATCAGGAACACGACGGGCACGAGCAGCTCCACGTCCGCTCCAGCCTAGGCCGGGGTCCGGGCGCCCGGCGCCGGGTGCAGCTGGGCCGCCAGCGCGCGAGCCATGGCGGTCCCGACGTCGGCGTGGATGGCCCAGGACCAGTGCGCGCCGTCGACGTTGAGCTCGTCGAGCCGGTCGCGCGTGAGCGCGGCCAGGTCCACGGCTGCCACGTCCTTCGCGGCGGCGAGCTCGGCGACCAGCCGGTGGGTGCCCACGTGGTGGGTGGTCATCCCGCCGTAGTAGGTGGTCCGGTGCGCCGCGGGCAGCACCGCGACCAGCGGCACGTCCTCGCCGGCGAACAGCCGGATCGCGTCCACCGACTTCGACCAGGCGTGGCGGATGACCGACGGCGGCGTGTAGCGCATCCGGCCGCCGGTCAGCCGGGTGAGGGCGGGGTGGACGTGGTCGATGCGGCGGCGGAGCGCCCGTCGCAGCCCGGTCGGCCGGAGGTACGGCAGCGCCATCACCACCCAGCGGGGCACCGCGACGCTGAGCTGGTCGGCGGAGCCGATGCCGAGGACCACCGCGTCGGCGGGGATGAGCAGCTGCTGCTGGAGGTGGACGTCCTTCTGCAGCGCGAGCCACAGCTCCCGGACGCCCCAGCCGGCCCGGCCCCACACCTCCACCGCCCACGGGCGACCCGTCAGGCGGTCGAGCTCGACCCCGAGGACGTTCGGGTACAGGCGCGGGTCGGCGAGGGGGACAGGGCCCTCTGGACCGTGGAACGAGAGCGAGTCGCCGAGGACGACCACACGACCGATATGGTCGAGGGTGCTTGCGAGACGGGCCGTCGGCGGGCAACGTAGCGCGTCGACTCGCGGGCCAGACCAGCTTGCAGGGTCCGCTTCCTGCCCACCGGCGCAGGATCCACCACGACGACCACCCATCACGGGAGGGAGCCCATCATGAACAAGTCAGAGCTCATCGCCTCCGCGGCCGACGCCGCGGGCATGTCCAAGAGCGACATGAACACCGCGCTCGACGCGATCGTCAGCACGATCACCGACGCGGTCGCCTCGGGCGAGAAGGTCTCGGTCACCGACTTCGGCAACTTCGACCACCGCGAGAACGCCGCCCGCAAGGGCCGCAACCCGCAGACGGGCGAGGAGATCGACATCGCCGCCTCGAAGACCCCGCGCTTCAAGGCCGCCAAGAAGTTCAAGGACGCCGTCAACAAGTAGGCGCCGGTGGTGCGCACACGCGCACCGCGATGACCGGAGGGGCCCCGCGAGGGCCCCTTCGTCGTGTCCGGGATCGGGTTCGCGGTCCCGCGGACGGCGGTCACGGCGACAGCCCGAGGCGCCGCACCAGGGCGTCGGGCTCCATCACCAGGCCGGTGACGAACGGGCCGAACTCCGCGTAGCGGGCGCTGACCTCGTCGAAGCGCATCTCGTAGACGATCTCCTTCAGCGTCGCCGGGTCGTCGGTCAGCAGGGTGACGCCCCACTCCCAGTCGTCGAGACCGGTGGACCCGGTGATCAGCTGGGTGACCCGCCCGCGGTAGCCGCGGCCCACGCGGGCGTGGCCGCCCATCAGCCGCTTGCGCTCGGCGAAGTCGAGCTCGTACCAGTTGGCGTCCGGCAGGCGGCGCTTGCTCATCGGGTAGAAGCCGATGACGCGGGTCCGGGGGAGGTTCGGGTGCAGCTTGTGCTCGACGTAGGTGGCCATGCGCTGGTCGAAGGCCTGCACCCGGGCCTCGAGCTCGGGGTCGTCCGGATCCATCCCCTCCTCGGAGACCAGGCGCGCGCGCTCGTCCTCGCCGGTCGAGGTGTACTCACTCGTCTCGGTCAGGCTGACGTAGCTCGCGGCGGGCACGAGCCCCGCGCCGAGCGGGCTGTTCGGCAGCTCGGTGGCGAACGCGTCGAGGACGTCGAGGTCGGGGCCGAGGACCATCAGCCCGAGGTCGGCCTTCTGCCCGAGGACGCTGAAGGCGATCACCTGGTAGCCCTCGCGACCGTCGAGCTCGGTGATGCGCTGGATGAAGTCCCCGCCGGCGTGGACGGGGTCCTCGAGCATCGCGCGGCGGAAGTGGAAGAAGAGGTGCAGGACACCCCAGCCCTGGCTGGGCACGGTCGGCATCAGAGGTCCCTCTCGGGTGGCGGGCAGTGGGAGAGATCCTGCCAGCGCCCGGGCGTACGGCACACTTCGAGGTGATGTCCGCCCCCGCGCACACCCCGATCGGCGAGGTCGCGCCCGCATGCATCGACGTGCCGGCCGGCGACCGAGCCGCAGTCGGGGCGACGCCGCTCGTCGCGCTCCACGGCTGGACGGGCTCGAAGGAGGACTTCGTCGACGTCGTGGAGCCGCTGGGCGCCGTCCGCCGGGTTGTCGTGCCGGACCTGCCGGGGCACGGCAGCTGCCCGCCGCCGTCCGACGACGACTGGGGCCTGGCAGCCCACGCCCGCTGGGTCCTCGGTCTGCTGGACGCGATGGACCTCGGTGAGGTCCACCTGCTCGGCCACAGCCACGGCGGCCTCGTCGCCCAGCGCGTGGCCTACCTGGCGAGCGAGCGGCTGCGGTCCCTCACCCTCCTCGGCACCGGCCTGGGTGCCCTCGGGGACGACGCGCGGGCGATGGTCGAGCGGGTCGCCGCGACCGCACGGGATCGCGGGATGGACGCGGCGTGGGCGGTGCTCGGCGGCGAGGCCGGCGAGGGCGCCGGGGGTGGCGCGGTCGACGGTCGCGACGCGCTGGTCCGAGAGCGCTTCCTCGCCATGTCGCCCGACGCGGTCGTCGGGGTCGGGCGCAACCTGATCACCGCGATGCCCCTCGGGGCGTTCCTGCACGGCATCGACATCCCGGTGCTGGTCTGCCACGGGGAGGGCGACCGGACCTGGCGGCCCCGCGAGCAGCGCATGCTGGCCGACCGGATCCCGACCGCGCGGTACGCCGTGGTCCCCGACGCGCTGCACTCCCCGGCGACCGAGAACCCCACCGGCCTGCTCGACGTCCTGGTCCCGTTCCTCGCGGCGGCGGACGGTGCCGGTCCCGGCGAGCAGCCCACGACCTGACGGAGGATCCCGCCATGGCCCTGCAGTGCCCCCACTGCCCGCTGCGCTTCGACCTGAAGGCCATGCTGGCCGACCACCTGCGGACCGACCACGACCTCGGCCCGGAGGTCACCGACCCCCTCCAGCCCGAGGCGGCCCGGGTCGGCCTGGTCAAGCCGGACGTCGGGCCGGGGGAGGACCGGTGACCCCTGGCATCCGCGCGATCCGCCGCCGCGTCCGGATGGCGGGCCGTGGGGTGCTCACGGGCCTGCCGCCCCAGGCCCGCGAGCTCGCCCTGTCCCTCACCACGCGTGCGGGGCACGGGCCGACGCTCATGCCCGGACCGCCTGGGGGGCCGGTCCTGGTCGTCGCGCCGCACCCCGACGACGAGGCGATCGGGCCGGGGGCGACGCTCGCCCGCCACGCCGACGACGGCGACGACGTGCGGGTCCTGGTCCTGACCTCCGGCGGTGCGACGGCCGGGGGAGGGGCTGACGTGACCGCGGTCCGCGAGGCGGAGACGCGACGGGCGCTCCGCCACCTGGGGGTGGAGGCGACGCCGACGTTCGCCCGCCTCCCCGACGGCGGCCTGCCCGAGGAGGTGGATGCGGTCGCGCAGCTGATCACCGACCACGGGCGTGATGTCGCCACGGTGTACGTGCCGTCCCCCCTCGATCCCCACCCCGACCCCCGCGCCGCGGTGGACGGGCTGGTCGCGAGCGACCTGGGAGACGACGTCGTGGTGTTCGGCTACGAGGTGTGGGCCCCCGGGCCGGTCACCGTCCTGGTCGACGTCGTCGAGGTCTTCGCGCGGAAGCAGGCGGCGCTCGCGGAGTACCGCACGGCGCTGCAGACCGTCGACTACGTCCGCTCGGCCTCGGGTCTGGCCGCCTATCGCAGCGCGAGCGGCACCCTGGGCGGCCGCGGGTTCGCCGAGGGCTTCCTCGCACTGCCGCTGGGGGAGTACCGCGCCCTCCTGCGCTGACGAGTGGGGCTTGGGGGAAGCTTTACCGCACCCCGCCAACCCGGTGGAGGGGGCCGTGGACGGCACGTGGCAGGCTGGCAGACGTGGTCGACGGGTCCAACTACCCCCCTCCCCAGCCGCAGGATCGCGCGCTCGGGATGCCGTCGCCCGCGCCGGTGCCGACGTGCTACCGCCACGACGACCGGCCCACCCGGTTGGCCTGCTCGTCCTGCGGCCGGCCGATCTGCGTCGACTGCACCCGGCAGGCGGCCGTGGGGCAGAAGTGCCCCGAGTGCGCCGCCCCGACCGGGCGCAGCCGGGTCGTCAACGCCGCGCAGATCCGCGGTCGGAGCGGACTGGACGGCGCGCCGGTCGTCCGCGCGATCCTGTACGTCACCGCGGCGATCGGGGTGCTCGGGTTCCTCGCGCCCGCCGCCTGGCAACCCGTGGCCGAGCCGCTCGCGCACGGCGTCGCCGCGGTCGAGGACGGCCAGGTCTGGCGGATGGTCAGCGCCGCCCTGGTGCACGACCCGCGCTCGTTCTTCCACGTGCTGTTCAACATGTGGGCGCTGTTCGTGTTCGGTCCGGACCTGGAGCGGCGCTTCGGGTCGGTGCCGTTCCTGCTCTTCTACACGGCGTCGGCCGCCGCCGGCGGCCTCGCGTTCCAGCTGACCAACGACGGGGGCACCGCCATCGGCGCGTCCGGCGCGATCTTCGGGCTCTTCGGCGCCTACGTGACCTCGGCGTTCCTGTCGCGCCACACCCCGGCGGGCCGGGCGGGGCTGAACCAGCTGCTGCCGCTCCTCCTCCTGAACCTCGCCCTGCCGCTGATCATCCCGCGGATCGCCTGGGAGGCCCACCTCGGGGGGCTGGTCGCGGGCGCGGTGATGATCGCCGCGTGGCGCGCCGTCGCCACGCAGGCCGGGACCGGACCCGACGCCGACGGGCAGCGGACGGTGCGCAGCCTGATCGCCGGCGCGGTGCTGGTGGCCAGCCTGCTCGTCGCGCTCGTCGCCTGACCCGGCTGCAGGGGGCATCCGAGGGGCTCCTCTACCATCGGGGCCGTGAAGACCGAGAACCGGGACGTCGAGGCATGGGACGAGGTGTTCATCCGATGCCGCCGCGACACCGTCAACGCCGTCGTGTGCGACATCGCCGGCTGGTCGACCTGGTGGCCGGGCTGTGACGTCACGCCGCTCGGCGGCGACCGCTTCGAGGTGCACCTCCGACCCCCGCCCCGGATCCCCGCCGTCGCGTCGCTCACCCGCCGAGGGGCCGCCCGCCAGGAGCTGGTCATCACGGTCGACCGGATCAGGCCGCGCGACAAGGGGGTCGAGCTGTCGATCTCCGGCGACCTCGAGGGCACCGCGGAGTGGTTCCACCTCGACGGCACCGACGGCGTCGTCGTCAACCACCTCATCCGCGGACGCCTCACCCACGGGAACGCCCGCCGCTGGCTGGTGGCGCACCGCGCAGCGGTCCGCGCCGGCATGACGGACCTGAAGCGCCGCCTCGAGCGCGGCCGCACCCCCGGCGCCGAACCGCACCCCGACCTGCTCACCCACCAGGCCGCCGAGCTCGCCACCTGCGCCCGCGAGGTCGCCGCCCACGACGCGAAGCTCGTGGAGGCGGCGGCCGAGCATGAGGCCGGGGGGCGAGCCGGTGACGCCGGAGGCGGCAGCGGGTCGGGCCAGGTCGCCGCCCACGAGGCGAAGCTCGTGGAGGCGGCGGCCTCGCAGCAGGACGAGGCGGGGTAGCGGGCGTGCGCTGCCCGAGCTGCGGGGCGACCAACCCCGAGGGCGCGCGGTTCTGCGGCCAGTGCTACGAGGTCTTCGACGCGCCCCGGCGGGAGGACCCCGACCCCGCGCAGCCCGGACGCCCGGAGCCCGACGAGCCCGGCCCCGCCTCCCCGACGGCCCCGAGCACCGCACGGCCGGTGGCGGTCGGCCGGTTCGCCTCGGTCGACGGCGAGATGGTCTGGCGCTGCGCGGTGTGCGACACCACCAACCCCTCGACCACGTTCAGCTGTGACGTCTGCGGCGCCCGGATGGACGCCGAGGAGGGGGCGGGTCCCGACGTCGACTGGGCCGCGGCACGGCGACGTGAGCTGCTCCTCCCCGGCCTCGGCCACCTGGCCGCGGGGCAGGCCGGCATGGGCGCGGCGCGGATGGGGATCGCCGCCCTGTGGCTGCTGGGCGCGTTCGCCCTGGCCCTCGGCGGCACCGCCGGGCTGCTCGCGGCCACGCCCCTCGTCGTCGGGATGTCGACGATCTGGGTGACCGGCCCGGGGGACCTCGACGCGGCCCGCGCCGGCCGGCCGCCCCGCCTGGACGCCCGGCGGTTCATGTACCTCGTGATCGGCGTGACGGTCGGCGTGATCGTCCTCGGAGGCCTCGGCGCGCTGATCTGACCCGTCGCCCCCGTAGCATGTCCCGAGCACCTGGGCGGCTCATCGCAGCGCCGCCGCGACGACGAAGGGACCCCCACGTGGCCACCGACAGCGTGACCGAGTCGATCACCATCGCCGCCGACCTGCCGACGGTGTACGACGTCGTCGGCGACTACGAGTCCTACCCGGACTGGCTGGACGAGTTCAAGAGCGCCGAGGTCCTCGAGTCCTACGACGACGGCTGGGCCAAGCAGGTCCGCTTCGCGCTCAGCTCGATGGGGCTGACCGTGCACATGACCCTCGCCTACACCTACACCGACACCCGGGTCGACTGGCGCCTCGTCGACGGCGACATGATCTCGAAGAACGACGGGTCCTACGACATGGAGGACAACGGCGACGGGACGACCACGCTCACCTACACCCTCGAGGTGCAGAGCAACGTCCCCCTCCCCGGCATGGTCCGCAAGCGCATCGCCCAGAAGACCGTGACCGACTCGCTGAAGGCGATCAAGCAGCGCGCCGAGTCGTGAGGGTCCTCCTCTTCACCGGCAAGGGAGGGGTTGGCAAGACGTCGGTGTCCGCGGCCACGGCGCTGTCCACCGCACGCGCCGGGCTGCGGACGCTCGTGATGTCGACCGACCCGGCGCACTCCCTGGCCGACAGCTTCGACGTGCCCCTCGGCCCGGACCCCGTCGAGGTCGTCGGCGGCCTCGACGCGGTGCAGCTCGACGCGCAAGCCCGCCTCGAGGACAACTGGCGGGACATCCAGGACTACCTGATCGCGCTGCTGCGCTGGTCGGGCATCGGCGAGGTGCAGGCCGAGGAGCTGAGCGTCCTGCCCGGCCTCGAGGAGATCTTCAGCCTGATCGACGTGCAGCGGTTCGCCGCCAGCGGCGACTACGACGTGATCGTCGTCGACTGCGCCCCGACGGCCGAGACCCTCCGGCTGCTCAGCCTGCCCGACGCCCTCGGCTGGTACATGGAGCGGATCTTCCCGATCGAGCGGAAGGTCGCCCGGGTCGTCCGGCCGGTGCTCGGTCAGATGACGTCGATGCCGCTGCCCGCCGACGGCCTGCACGGCAGCGTCGAGCGCCTCTACCGCCACCTCGAGGAGGTCCGCGACCTGCTGGCGGACACCGAGACCACTTCGGTGCGGCTCGTGACCAACCCCGAGCGGATGGTCGTCGCCGAGGCCCGCCGCACCTACACGTACCTGTCGCTGTTCGGCTACCACGTCGACGCGGTCGTGGTGAACCGGCTGCTGCCCGACGCGGTCACCGACCCCTGGTTCGACACCTGGCGGACGCGGCAGGCCGAGCAGCTCGAGGAGATCCGCGCCGGGTTCGGCGACGTGCCGCTCCTGACCGCCCCGCTGTTCGACGACGAGATGGTCGGCATCGACCGCCTCGGCGAGCTCGCCGCCGCCGTCTACGTCGAGGCCAAGCCGCACGAGCTGCTGTACGTCGGGTCGCCGCTGACCTTCGAGCCGACCGACGAGGGCTGGCTGCTCACCGTCGCGCTGCCGTTCGTCGCGAAGGGGGAGGTGGACGCGTTCCACCGCGGTGACGAGCTGTACGTCAAGGTGGGCAGCTACACCCGGTCGATCCTGCTGCCCGCGGCCCTGCGGCGCTGCGCGATCACCGGGGCCGGCCTGGCCGACGGTCGGCTGCGCGTCAGCTTCCGGCCCACGGGGCCCGCCGGCCGCTCCCGCGACCTGCCCCGCTGACCGGTCGCCGCCACCGCCGCGTCCGGGCCGGCCCCGTAGACTCGACGACCCTGTGAGCGACCCGACCGATGCCGGCCACGATCAGTCGGCGACCTCGCGCCCGCACACCCACGGGTTCGGCGGCAGCCCCGAGTGCCAGCTGTGCCCGATCTGCGTGGTGCTGCAAGCCGTCGGCACCTCGCGCCCCGACGTGACCGCCCACCTCCTGGCCGCCGCGCGGGAGCTCGCGCTGGCCGTGAAGGTCGTCGCCGAGGGGCACGTCGAGGCGTCGGACCGCGCGCAGGCGGTCATGAACGATAGGTTGACGCGGGTACACATCGACTGATCATCGGAGGGTTCTGCGCATGGAGCTGACCGCCAGCGGCATCAAGGCACTGGTGAGTAGACCGGTGACGGACGACCCCGTGACATCGGTCTTCCTCAACACCGACGGGGCCCGGTTCCCGCGGGCTGCCGACTACGAGGCCCGGCTGGAGGCGCTGCTCCGCGACGCCGTCGCCGGCGACGACGGCGGATCGGTGGCCGCAGACGCCGAGGCGATCCGCCGCTGGGTCGGCGAGGACTTCAACCGCGAGGGCGTGAAGGGGCTCGGCCTGTTCGCCTCGGGCGGCGTGATCTTCGACCGCATCCACACCGCCGAGCCGTTCCGCAACATCGCCCGCGTCAACGACCGGCCCTACGTGGTGCCGCTGCAGGCGATGCTCGGCCGCCACATGCACATCGGCCTGGCGCTGATCGAGCGCGACTCCGCCCGGCTGTTCCGCTACCGCCTGGGTCGCATGGTCGAGTACCACCAGATCGACTCCGACGTCCCCGGCCAGCACGACACCGGCGGGTGGTCCCAGGCCCGGTTCGCGCGGAACATCGAGCACGCGCTCCTCCACCACTTCAAGGACGCCGCCGAGGCGTTCCGCCAGGTCCACACCGACGACGCGTTCGACGCGCTCGTCCTGGCCGGCCCCCACCAGGAGGTCGAGCAGTTCCGCAAGACCCTGCACCCCTACCTCGAGGCGGTCGTGCACGGCGAGGTGTCCCTCCCCTCCGCCCCCTCGAAGGAGGAGCTGCTCGACGCCTTCGCGACCGTCGAGCAGGAGCGCGTGTCCGGACGGCGCCGCGAGCTGCTCGACCGGCTCGCCGCCGGTGACGGCCAGTCCGAGCGGGTCGCCCGCGGACTGCGGCACGTCCTCGAGGCCTGCAATGAGCGGCGGGTCGAGACCCTCTTCGTCGTGGAGGGGGCGGGCCAGCCCGGGTACCAGTCCGCAACCGGCATGCTGACGCTGCACGCCCAGGACGCCGAGGCGTTCGGCGGGCCCGTCACCCCCGTCGAGGACCTGATCGACGAGGTCATCGAGCAGTGCGTGCTCGGCGGTGCCCGCATCGAGCTGTTCCGCGACCCCTCCCGCCTCGACGGCCACCCCGTCGCCGCGCTCCTGCGGTTCTGAGGTGGGCCAGGCCATCGGTGTCGACGTCGGCGGCACCAAGATCCTGAGCGGCCTGGTCGCCGCCGACGGCACCGTCGAGCACCGGGACCTGCGGCCGACCCCGAAGGACGGCGATGAGCTGGTCGAGGCGATCGTCGCCGCGATCACCACGCTGTGCGACGGCGAGGACTGCACCTCGATGCCGCTCGGGATCGGCTTCCCCGCCCTCGTGACCCGGGAGGGGGTGACCCGCTACGGACCGAACATCTCGCTGTCGGAGTACCCCCTCGGCCAGCAGATGTCCGCGCGGCTCGGGAACCCCCACGTGCTCGTCGAGAACGACGCGAGCGCGGCGGCGTGGGGGGAGTTCGCCGTCGGCGCGGCACGCGACATCCGCGAGGCGATGGCGCTGTTCACCCTCGGCACCGGCGTCGGCGGTGGCCTCATCATCGGCGGCGAGCTGCTGCGGGGCTCCCACGGCTTCGCCGGCGAGCTCGGCCACATCATCGTCGAGATCGGCGGCGAACCGGGACCGAGCGGCGTCGAGGGCGAGCTCGAGGCCTACGCCAGCGGCACGGCGATGCGCCGGATGGCCACCGCCGCGCACGCCGCGGGCCGCTTCGCCGGCACGCCGCTCGACGGATCCGAACCGCCCACTCCCGAGGCGCTGGGGGACGCCGCGGTGGACGGGGTCGCCCCCGCGGTCGAGATCCTCACGACGGTCGGTCGCTACCTCGGCGTCGGGATCGCCAGCGTGGTCAACGCCTTCGACCCCGAGATCGTCGTGGTGGGCGGCGGCGCGGCCGCCGCGGGCGAGCTGATCCTCGAACCGGCCCGACAGGCGCTGGCCGAGCACGTGATGGGCCACGGGCACCGACCGGAGGTGCCCGTCGTCCCGGCCGAGCTCGGTCCCGACGCCGGCATGGTCGGCGCCGCGCTGCTGGCGCTGCGCGACGCCTCCCCCGAGATCGCCGGTGGCCGGCTTCGTCGGCTTAGCGCGACCCCACACGATCATCGGCACGGTGCTGGCGGTCGTCGGGCTGTGGGCGATGGCCGGGGCATGGACGGGGGAGGGGCCTGCTGCCGCCGGCGTCGGGTCGCTGGCCCTCGCGCTGCTCGCCGCCCTCGCCACCAACGTCTACATCGTCGGCATCAACCAGCTGACCGACGTGGAGATCGACCGGATCAACAAGCCGGGCCTGCCCCTCGCGGCCGGGGCGATCACGGTCCGGACGGGTCGGACCTGGGTGGCGCTGTCCGCGCTGGTCGCCGTGGGGGCCGCGGTGGTGGCGGGGCCGTGGCTGCTCGCCGCGGTCCTGATCGGCCTGGCGGTCGGGACGGCGTACTCCGTGCCGCCGTTGCGCCTCAAGCGGTTCCACGTCGCCGCGGCCGCGTCGATCACGTCGGTGCGCGCGCTGACGGTGAACCTGTTCGTGTACGCGCACTTCCACGCGGGGGTGGCGGGCGCGGCGGCGATCCCCCAGCACGTCTGGGCGCTGACCGGGATGGTGCTCGGCCTGACGATCGCCATCAGCTGGTTCAAGGACATCCCCGACGCGGTCGGCGACGCCCAGCACGGCATCGCCACCCTCGTCCTGCGGGTCGGGTTGACGCGCGTCCTCGCCGTCGGCCTCGCGATCCTCGCCGCGTGCTACGTGTCCCTGATCGTCGCCGGCGTCGTCGGGTTGGCGGGGGTCAACGGCACCCTGCTCGCGGTCGGCCACGTGGCCCTGCTGGCCGCCCTCGCCGTCATCGCCCGGCGCATCGACTCCGACGACCCCGCCTCGCTCAAGCGGTTCTACTCCCAGATCTGGTTGCTCTTCTTCGCCGAGTACGTGGCCTTCCCGGTCGCGGCGGTCCTCTAGGCCGCGCCCACCAGCGCGTCACCGCGGACCACGAGCAGGGCGACGATGAGCAGCCCGGTGGCCATCGCGGCGCGGTAGGCCGCTTCGTCCCGACGAGCCGCCCCCAGGCCCAGCACCGCCACGAGCAGCCCGGCGACCACCGCCGCGACGCCCGCGGTCAGCGGGTCCACCGCCGCGTCCCCGGGGACGACCAGGACCGTCGCCGCCCCGACCCCGAGCGCCCCGACGGTGCCGGCGAGCGTCCCGGCCCGACCCACCCGGTGGGGGAGCCCCCGCACCCCCGCAGCCGCGTCGACGGCCAGGTCGGGCAGGACGTTGGCGAAGTGCCCGCCGACCCCGAAGCACGCGCCGGTCGCCGTCGCCCACACCGGCGCCGCGCCGGCGCCCGCGGCGGCGGTCACGACCGAGGGGAGCAACCCGAAGGACACCAGGTAGGGGAGGGGGCTCAGGGCCGTCGTCTTCAACCGCGCGTTGTAGGCCCAGCCGCCCGCGACGGCCACCAGGTGCACCGCGGCCGCGAGGGGGCCGAGGAGGGCCGACAGCACGACGCAGGCGGCCAGCGCCACGAGGGCCGCGGTGCGCACCGCCCCGACGGTCGCCCGGCCGGTGCCCACCGCCTTGTCCTGCCGGTCGTCGTCGAGCCCGCGGACGGCGTCGAGCCAATCGTTGGACCACCCGATCGACAGCTGCCCGCAGGCGACCGCGGCGACGACGAGGGCGCTGCGACCCGGCCCGGCCCCGGCCGCCACGGCCAGGCCGAGCGCCGTGATCGCGACGACCGCCGAAGGTCCCGGGTGGGACGCCGCCAGCAGACCGGTCGGCGTGGTCAGGACCGCCGCCGCCGGTACACGATCACGGCGACCACGACCACCGCCACGACCACCACCGCGCGGATCGCCACGTCACCGCGCAGGGTCGGGGCGAGCGTGACCGCCAGCAGCGGGACCAGCAGGACGGCGAGGAGCCAACCCATCCCGCGGAGCCGCTCCATCACCAACGGCGGGCCGTCGTGCACGTCGTCGGGATCCCGCGGGGCCGCCCGGGGGGCGCGCCCCCGATCACCACGGCGCCGGGCCTCGGCCGCGTCGACCTCCGCGGCGGCCTGGCGCACCTCCTCCATCCGCGCACCCAGCGCGCGGAGGGCCTCGTCGCGGCGGCCCTCGGGGACGTGCACCTCCGCCTCCTCGGCGTCCACGCCCGCGAGCCAGGCGTCGATGCCCGCGCGTCCGAGCACCGTGACGACCGCCTGCGCGGTGCGGCGGTCGAATGCGGTCAGGGCGGTGCCCCGCCCGTGCTGGGGGTCCACGTCGTCGGCCCTCGTCTGATCGGGTGCGTCCACTAGACTTCTCACGACCCGTTCGGGGGAACACTTCTTACCAGCCGGTGGAGCGAGAAGAGGAAACGGAGGACCGGTGGCTCGAGATGAACGGATGCCCCTGCTCTACAGGACCATCCACGCCGTGCTGCCGCCTGTGCTGACAGCTGTGTACCGCCCCTCGATCGAGGGGGTGGAGCACATCCCGGCGACCGGCCCGGCGATCCTCGCCTCGAACCACCTGTCGTTCCTCGACCACTTCTTCCTTCCGGCCTACGTCGACCGGCCGATCTTCTTCCTCGGCAAGAGCGACTACTTCTCCGGCTGGCAGAAGTACTTCTTCGAGAACGTCGGCGTCATGCCGATCAACCGCGAGGGCGGGGACGCCGCGGAGCGGTCGCTGCAGAAGGGCCAGGAGATCCTCGAGCAGGGCAAGTTGCTCGGCATCTACCCAGAGGGCACCCGCACGCCCGACGGCCGGCTGTACCGGGGCAAGACCGGCCCCGTCCGCCTGGCCCTGCGCACGGGGGTGCCGATCATCCCCGTCGCCATGCTCGGCGTGTTCGACATCCTCCCCCCGGGCGCGAAGGTGCCCCGCCTCGGCGGCGACGTCGGCGTGCGGATCGGCCAGCCGCTCGACTTCAGCCGCTACGCCGGCCGCGACGACGACCGCTTCGTGCTGCGCAGCGCCACGGACGAGCTGATGTACGAGCTGATGCTCTTGAGCGGCCAGGAGTACGTCGACGAGTACGCCGCCGCGGTCAAGTCCGGCCAGGCCGAGATCGGATCAGGTGACCTCGCCGCCCTCGGCCGCCAGATCGACGAGGAGAAGCAGGCGGCCTGACCTCCTCTACCGCCGGCGGAGGAGCGCGTTGCGGGCGTCGAGCAGGTCGCGGCCGAACATCACCAGCTCGTCGGTCTTCTCCGGCCCGACGGTGAAGTTCAACGACGCGGGCTGCAGGGCGAGCGCGTAGCTGAAGACGTCCTCCTCGTCGACCCCGACGGCGTCCGCGTGCCCGGTGTGGCCGGGGGTGTCCAGCATGACGGCGAGCGACACGTCGAGCTGCAACCCGTCGGGGTGGCTCGCCGTCGAGATCTGGGTGCCCACGACGGTGTCGAGCGGGTGGCTCGACACCGTCGCCTCGAACGTGGTCTCGACGTCCTCGGGACCGCGGTCGTAGTGCTCCTCGGACACGATCACCGAGTGCAGCTCGACGTCGGTGAGGAGCCACAGGATGATGTCCAGGTGGACGTGGCCGGCGTCGCACAGGTCGCTCGCCATGCTGAGCAGGTGCGCGGCTACGGGCTCCTCGGGGACCAGCTGCACCAGGTGGTCGGGCAACCACCCGAGGGTCGGCCGGTGCGCGGCCAGCGCGCTCGACAGCTCGAAGTCCCAGGCCTGCTGCATGCTCACGCCACGCCTCCCTCGTCGTCGTCCACGGCCCAGCCACGGGAGCGGTGCACCGCCTCCCGCCACCGCAGCTGGCGGCGGTGGCGCTCGTCGTCGTCCATGGACGGCTCGAACCGGGCGTCGAGCTGCCACACGTCGGCCAGGTCGTCCGTCGACGACCACACGCCGGCGCCCAGCCCGGCGGCGAACGCGGCGCCGAGCGCGGTCGTCTCGCGCACCTGCGGACGCAGGACCGGCACGCCGAGGAGGTCCGCCTGGAGCTGGCACAGCAGGTCCATGGCGGAGGCGCCGCCGTCGGCGCGGAGCTCCTCGAGCGTGACCGACGAGTCGTCCTGCATCGCCTCGATCACGTCGCGGGTCTGGAACGCCATCGCCTCGACGACGGCCCGCGCCAGGTGCGCCCGGGTCGTCCCCCTGGTCAGCCCGACGATCGTCCCCCGCGCGTAGGGGTCCCAGTGGGGGGCGCCCAACCCGGTGAACGCCGGGACGAGGTACACGTCGCCGGTGTCGCCCACCGACTCCGCCAGCGGCCCGGTCTCCTCCGCCGACTCGATCACCCCGAGGCCGTCGCGCAGCCACTGGACCGCCGCACCGGTCACGAAGATCGATCCCTCCAGCACGTACGTCGGCCCGTCGCCCAGGTCCCAGCCGATGCTGGCGAGGAGCCGCGCGGACGTCGGCCGCGTCGACCCGGTGTTGAGCAGCACGAAGGACCCGGTGCCGTAGGTGTTCTTCGACGTGCCCTCGGTCCAGCAGCCCTGCCCGAACAGCGCGGCCTGCTGGTCGCCGAGGATCCCGGTGATCGGGATCGACGCGCCGAAGAAGACCTCGGGGTCGGTGGTCCCGAACTCCCCCGTGCTCGGCCGCACCTCGGCGAGCAGCGACATCGGCACGTCGAGCAGCTCGCACATCGCCGGCGACCACTCCCGGGCGCCGATGTCGTACAGCATCGTGCGGCACGCGTTCGACGGCTCGGTGACGTGGGCCGCGCCGCCCGTCAGCTGGTGGACCACCCACGTGTCGATCGTGCCGAACGCCAGCTCGCCGGCCTCGGCGCGCGTCCGCGCCCCCTCCACGTGGTCGAGGAGCCACGCGACCTTGGTGCCCGAGAAGTACGCGTCGACGACCAGGCCGGTGGTCGACCGTATCGCCGCGTCGTGGCCGTGGGACACGAGCCGGTCGCAGACCCCTGCGGTCCGGCGGTCCTGCCAGACGATCGCGTGGTGGATCGGGTCACCCGTCGCCCGGTCCCACACGATCGCGGTCTCGCGCTGGTTGGTGATCCCGATGCAGGTCAGGTCCGCGGCGTCGATACCCCCCTCGTCGAGGGCCGCGCGGCAGGCGTCGAGCAGCGCGTCGGTGATCTCCGCCCCGTCGTGCTCGACCCAGCCGGGTCGCGGGAAGTGCTGGGGGAACTCCGCGTACCCCCGCGCGAGCAGCTGGCCGGCCTCGTCGACGAGCAGCGCGGTCACACCGGTGGTGCCGGCGTCGATGGTGAGGATGGTGGCCATGCTGTCTGAACTCCTGGGCGGTCTGACTCCTGGGCGGTTTGGACTCCCCGGGTGATCTGCCCCGGCGCCGCGGGCTGTGACCCCGCCTGTCTAGCACGCGCGTCCGCGGCGCCCCCTAGCATGCGGTCCCATGACCAGGCGCATCGGCATCCTGACGGGCGGGGGCGACTGCCCCGGCCTGAACGCGGTGATCCGCGCGGTCGTCAGGCGGGCCGAGTCCTACGACATCGCGGTGCTGGGCTTCCGCAACGGCTGGCAGGGCGTCCTGGACGCGGCCTGCGAGCGCCTGGACCGCAGCGCGGTGAAGGGCACCCTCCACCTCGGCGGCACGATGCTCGGCACCAGCCGGACCGACCCCGTCGCCGCCCCGGACGGGGTCGCCCGGATCGGGGAGACCCTGCAGATCCACGAGCTGGACGGGTTCCTGGTCGTCGGCGGGGAGGGGACCCTCTCGGCCGCCCGCGTGCTCGCCGAGGACCACGGCATCCCGATCATCGGCATCCCGAAGACGATCGACAACGACCTCGGCGGGACCGACGCGACCATCGGGTTCTCCACCGCCGTCGAGATCGCGGCGGAGGCCGTGGACCGCCTCCACTCGACCGCGGAGAGCCACAACCGCGTGATGATCCTCGAGGTGATGGGCCGCCACGTCGGCTGGATCGCCACCTACGCCGGGATGGCCGGCGGCGCCGACGCGATCCTCATCCCCGAGAAGCCCTTCGACCTGGACGCGGTCTGCCGCCACCTCCGACGGCGCCACGGGCTGGGCCGGAACTTCTCGATCGTCGTGGTGGCCGAGGGCGCGGTCCCGGTGGAGGGGTCCATGGCGCTGCCCGACTACGAGACCGACGAGTTCGGCCGTCCGCGCCTGGGCGGCCTGGTCAACCTGCTCGGCCCGGAGATCGAGCGGCGGACCGGGTTCTCGACGCGCGTCACCGTGCTGGGCCACGTCCAGCGCGGCGGGTCGCCGAACGCAGCTGACCGGGTGCTCGCGTCGTCCCTCGGCGTCGCCGCCGCCGACCACGCCGAGGCCGGGAGCTGGGGCGTCATGGTCGGCCAGCACGGCAACAGCATCCGGACCTGCCCGCTCGCCGAGGCCACCCGCGAGTTGAAGCGCGTCCCCCCGGAGATGTACGAGGTGGCGAGCGTCTTCTTCGGGTGACCCACCCACCCGAGGGGGCAGGATGCCCGCACCGACCGCGAGGAGCGACCACGACGTGACCAGCCCGAACGCCCACCGCCTGCCGCCCGGCCAGTACGAGGCGCGCGGCTGGCCGGTGCTGCACTTCGGCCACGCTCCCGCCGTCGACGAGCGCACTCAGACGATCCGCGGCTGGGGCGCCGTCGAGAACCCCACCGCCTGGACGATCGCCGAGTTCAAGCAGCTGCCCACCACGACGGTGCGCAGCGACTTCCACTGCGTGACCAAGTGGAGCATGTTCGACAACGACTGGTTCGGCGTCGCCAGCCGCACCGCCCTCGCGGCCTTGCGACCCACCGCGGAGGCGTCGCACGTCATGCTGCACGGCGCGGAGGGCTACACGACCAACGTGCCGCTCGACGCGATGCTCGACGACGACGTGATCTTCACCTGGCGCCGCGACGGTGAGGACATCACCGTCGAGCACGGCTGGCCGCTCCGGCTGGTCCTGCCGAAGCGATACGCCTGGAAGTCCTGCAAGTGGGTGACCGGCATCGAGGTGATGACGGCCGACCGGCGCGGCTTCTGGGAGGAGCGCGGCTACCACAACGACGCCTTCCCCGAGACCGAGCAGCGCTACAGCTATCAGGAGTAGGACCACAGGGGGGTCCGCCCCCGGAGGGATGAGCGATGCGGTTCCTGGTCGTCGATGACGAGCCCGACCTCCGGATGATCCTGCAGATCAACCTGGAGCGCTGGGGCCACGACGTCGTGCTCGCCGCGTCCGCCGCCGAGGCCTACGACGTCCTCCGCGCCGCCGACGTCGACGCGATGCTCCTCGACGTCTCGATGCCCGGCGAGTCCGGGCTGCAGCTGCTCGGACGCCTGCAGGCCGACGGGTTGATGCCGAGCGAGGTGGCGCTGCTCAGCGCGGCGCTGCTGTCAGACGGACCCGGCGCGGTGCCCACCGGGGTGCGCCACCTGGCCAAGCCGTTCGGGGTCGACGAGCTGGAGGCGCTGATCGAGGAGATGGCCGGCCCGTGATGGCGAGGGTGCGCGCCTGCCCCCGCTGCGGGGAGGACCCGCCGGAGGGGGCGCGCTTCTGCACGCGGTGCGGGCAGCGCCTCGGCCCCGCCCCCGAGCCGACGGCCGTGGTCGCCGACCCGGACGCCCCGCGGCTGGTCGAGTGCGGGGAGTGCGGGGCCGGGAACGCCGCCAGCCGACCGATCTGCGCGCGCTGCGGCACACCGCTCCGCGACGAGGTGCCCGGCGGCGATGCCCTGCCCGAGTCCGCCTTCGACCCCCCCGACACCGCACCGGGGCCGGCAGCCGGCCGCGACGGGCCCGGGCTGGTCCTGGCGCTGGTCATCCTGGGAGCGCTGATCACCGCCGGTGTGCTCCTGGCGCTGGTGACGTCGCGAGTGCGGACGCCGGGCGCCGACGTGGTGCCGCGTGGCGTGGCGCTCCAGGCCGCGGCCGCCAGCTCCGCCCTCGAGGACCACCCGGCCTCCCTCGCCATCGACGGCGATCCGGCGACGGCGTGGACGGAGTCCGCCCAGGGACCGGGTGTGGACGAGTGGCTCGACATCACCCTCGCCTCGGAGGTCGCCGTCCGCCGCCTGCTCCTCTGGAACGGCGATCAGACCAGCGAGCAGCACTTCGCCGAGAACGGCCGGGCGGCCGCGGTCCGCATCGACGTCGGTGACCGGCAGTTCCGGGTCGCCCTCGAGGACGCGATGGGGGCCCAGGCGATCCGGCTGCCCGAGCCCGTCGACGCCGACCGGATCCGCATCGTCGTCACCGAGGCGATCCCCGGCGACCGCTACGCCGACCTCGCGCTCAGCGAGGTCGTGGTCGAGGCGGGCGGCTGACCTCAGCCGGGCGGCGTGAGGTACGCGATCGTCACCGTGGCGCCGCGCTGGACCGGCGTGCCCACCGCGGGGTCGGTGTACTGCACCCGGTAGGGCTGGCCGAACGTGAGGGGGCCGAGCGTCTGCTGCGGTTCGGTGTACTCCTCGACGACGAGGCCCAGGCCCTCGAGCTCAGCGCGGGCGTCCTCCGGGCTCATGTCCACCACGTCAGGCACCTCGATGGTCAGCGGCCCGAGCGACGTGGTCAGCTCGATGCCGCTCCGCACGTCGACCTGGCTGTCGCCCGGGACGGACTGGGCGATGACCGTGCCGGCCTCGGGGAACTCGTCGGAGTGCTCCTCGGCGACGATGGTGCCGGCCAGCTCGGCGGCCTCCAGGGCGGCCAGCGCGTCGGCCTCGGGCAGCCCGACGACCGCCGGCACCGCCACCTGGCGGACCCCGAGGGACACGACGACGCTGATGTCGCTGCCCTGTGGGACCGGCTCGCCCGGCGGGGGGTCCTGGCTGATCACGTGCCCGACCGGGACGGTGTCGGAGTGCTCCTGGGCCGGCTCGGCGAGGTCGAAGAAGTTCGCCTCCACCTCTGCGGTGATGTCGTCGTAGGGCCGGCCCACGAACTCCGGCATCTCGACGGTCCGCGGGCCGAGCGACACGCCGACCCGGACGATCCCGCCGGCGCGCATCTCCGTCCCCTCCGACGGGCGCTGGCCGATGATCGTCCCGGCGGGCTCCTCGAGCCGGTACTCCTCGGCCGACTCGTCGATCTCCAGGGTGAACCCGCGGTCCGCGAGCACGGACTGGGCCTCCGCGCGGTCCAGCCCGACGAGCCCCGGGACCGCGGCGACGGGCGCGACGACCTGGTCCCAGTAGAGCCAGCCGCCGCCGGCGAGCAGCCCCAGCACCACCACCACGACGGCGGCGATGCCCGCGCCGCGACCCGCCCGACGACCGGGGCGTCGTCGCGGACCCGAGCGCCGCGGCGGCGGGGCGGCGCGGCGCGCCTCCAGCGCCTGCTCCGCCCGCGTCCGCTCGTCCAGCGCGGCCGCGGACAGCGACATGGTGTCGAGGTCCTCGGGCGGCAGGATCATCGTGTGGACGGTGCCGTCGGACGACGTCGTGGTGACCGCGTCGGGTCCGTCGGGCACCGCGGCGGTGAGGGCGGCGGCGAACGCCTCGACCGAGGCGTAGCGCTGCTGGGGGTCCCGCGAGGTGGCGATGGCGATGGCCGTGTCGAGGGCGGGTGGCACCTCGGGGGCGTAGCGGCTGGGCGGTGGGACGTCCTCGTTCGCGTGGCGGAGCGCGATGGCCATCGGCGTCTCGGCCGGCAGCGGCTTGCGGCCGGTGAGCAGCTCGAAGGCCATGACGGCCAGCGCGTACTGGTCGCTCGCCGGGGTGGCCTCGATGCCGCCGACCAGCTCGGGGGCCAGGTAGTGGACGCTGCCGACCAGCGTGCCCGTCGCGGTGTGGCTGGTCGCGGCCATCACCCGGGCGATGCCGAAGTCCGCGAGCTTCGGCATCCCGTCGGGGGTGATCAGCACGTTCTCGGGCTTCACGTCGCGGTGCACCAGACCCTGGGCGTGCGCGGTCGCGAGGGCCTGGCACAGCGGCACGACGACGGCCAGCATCTGGGCGGGGGAGAGGGGGCCGTGGCCCGCCAGCACCTCCCGCAGGCTGGGCCCGTCCACCAGCTCCATGACGATGTAGGGCAGGTCGGTCTCGCCCTGGTCGTAGACCGCGACGACGTTCGGGTGGCTGAGGGACGCGGCGTGCCGGGCCTCGAGCTTGAACCGCGCGCGGATCTCCGGGTCGTCGGCCAGGTGGCGGTGCAGGACCTTGATCGCCACCTCCCGATCCATGTGCGTGTCGGTCGCGCGGATGATCGTCGCCATGCCACCCGCCCCGATGCGCTTGCCCACGGCATAGCGGTCGGCGAGCACCCGACCGCCAGGTCGGGGGCGCTCGGCGACGTCCGGGGGCTGCAGGCCCGAGGGGTTCGGGGGAGGGGAGGACACGCGGCGCCAGTGTAGGTTGGCCGGGTGCAGAGTCCTGGTGACCCCGACGGCGCGGACGCGCTGCACGCGGAGCTCGAGGCGCTGGGGTTCGGTGCGGTGCAGGTGGACCGGAAGGGCACGGTGCAGTACGCCCGCCGTCCGAACCGGTTCCTGACCGAGTGGGTGCACGACGACGGACGTGAGCTGCTGTTCACCTGGGAGTTCGACCTCGGTGAGTTCTGCGAGACCGTCGGCTGGCAGATCGGGGCGGCCGAGACGTCCTTCCAGATCCTCTACCCGCAGTACGACGTGCGGATCGCCCGGGACCTCGAGGCGGTGGCGATCGAGGTCCAGCGGCTGGAGGACCAGATGCGGTCCCTGGACCTGTCCGACCCCTCCCTGTAAGGGCTGGTTCAGGCCGCGGGGAGGGTCACGGCCACCCGGAGGCCGCCGAGCGGGCTGTCGCCGAGCGCGACCCGTCCGCCGTGCAGCGCGACCAGCTGGGCGACGAGCGACAGGCCGAGGCCGCTGCCCGGACGGTCGTCGGCGTCCGCGCCGCGGACGAAGCGGTGGACCACCGCCTCCCGCTGGGTCGCGGGGATCCCCGGCCCGTCGTCATCGACGACCAGCTCGACGCCGTCGGCGGTGCGCCGCACGCGCGTGACGACGTGCCCGTCGGCCCGGCCGTGGACGGCGGCGTTCACCAGCAGGTTGTCACAGGTGCTGCGCAACCACGCCTCGCTGCCGCGCACCACGACCGACCCGTCGACCGCGGGCGGATCCAGGCGGACCGACGGGTGGCGCCGGGCGACCGACTCGACGGCCTGGGCGGCGACGTCGGCGAGGTCCACCGGACCCGGCGGCTCCGCCATCCCCGCGTCGGCCCTGGCGAGGGCCTGCAGGCTCGCGAGCAGGGCGGACAGCCGGCGGACCTCCGCTGCCGCGGCGGCGAGCGCCTCCTCGCGGATCGCCGCCGGGGCCGCGGGGTTGCGCACGAGGGCGTCGAGGTCCGCCTGCAGGGCGGTCAGCGGGGTCCGCAGCTCGTGGCCGGCGTCGGCTGCGAAGCGCTGCGCGCCGTGCAGGGCGCTGCGCTGGGCGGCATCGGCCGCCTCGAGCCGGCCCAGCATCGTGTTCAGGGCGTCGCTGACCTCCGCGACCTCCGCGGGGACCCCGTCGGTCGGCACGCGGGTGGACAGGTCCCGGGTCTCCGCCACGGTCCGCGTGGCCTCGCCGAGGCGGCGGAGGGGCCGGGTGGACGCCGCCGCGGCCGCCGCCGTGGCCAGCCCGGTCACCACCGTCGCCGTCCCGCCCACGACGACGAGCACCAGCCGCAGCGACGCGACCGACTCCTCCACCAGCTGGTCCACGTCACCGCCGATCTGCAGCTGCGCGAGGCCCTCGGCGACGGTCGCGGTCATCACCCGCCAGCGCCGGCCCGCGTCGTCGACGTAGGTGGCCGTGTCACCGTCCGCACCGGCCGGCGGGTCGTTCGCCGGCTCGTCGCCGAGGGTCGCCAGGGTCCCGCCACCGGGCCCCCGCACCGCCAGGAAGTACCCACGGCCGAGCGACCGCTCGGCGGCCAGGCGGAGCCGCTGGACCGCCGCCAGCGGCGCGCCGGACGGCCCGGTCCAGCCCTCGTCGTCCGCGTCGTCGTCCTGGTCGTCGTCCGCGTCGTCGTCTGCCTCCCCCGTCCCGTCGGCACTGCCCCCGAACCCGCCGAAGCCGCCGAACCCGCCGGGCGGACCGCCGCCGAACCCCGGCCCGGGCCGGCCGGCGTCGGTCAGGATCGCGAGGCGCTCGGCCAGCTGGTCGTCCAGGCGGTCCACGGCACGGTCCTCGGCGACGCGCAGGACGACGACGCCGGTCAGCACGAAGCCGAGGGCCACCACCAGGCTGGCGACCAGGGCGACGCGTCCGCGGAGGCTCCGCATCGGCGGGCTACCCGCCGTCCGCCGGCCGGAGCACGAACCCGACGCCCCGCTTGGTGTGGATCAGCCGTGGACCCCCACCCGCCTCGGTCTTGCGGCGGAGGTAGCCGATGAACACGTCGACGACGTTGCCGTCGGTCTCGAAGTCGTAGCCCCAGACGAGCTCGAGCAGTTGGGTGCGGGACAGGACCACGCCCGCGTGGGCCATCAGCGCGTCGAGGAGCTCGAACTCCCGACGGGTCAGCTCGATCGGCTCCTCGGCCCGCCGCACCTCGTGTCGCGCGCGGTCGAGGACCAGGTCGCCGACGACCCGCACGTCGCCGTCCCCCGCCCCGGCCGCGCCGGCCCGCCGCAGCAGGGCGTGCAGCCGCGCGACCAGCTCCTCGAGGGCGAAGGGCTTGACGACGTAGTCGTCGGCACCGGCCTCCAGCCCGGCGACGCGGTCGGCCACCTCGTCGCGGGCGGACAGCACGCAGATCGGGACGTCGATGCCGTCCGCCCGCAGCCGCCGCGCCACCCGGACCCCGTCGACGTCGGGCATGCCGACGTCCAGCACGATGACGTCCGGACGACGGCGGCGCACCGCGGCCAGGGCGGCCAGCCCGCCGTCTGCGGTGCGCGGTGCGAACCCCTCCAGCGCGAGCGCCCGGCCGAGCGACGCCAGGATCGCCGGGTCGTCGTCGACGACCAGGACGTCGGGTGGGTCGACGGCGGCCACGCGCGCAGGGTGCCACGACTTCATGAGGGGAGCCTGAGGGACGCCCTCCGGGGTCCTGCCGGCGGCCCCGCGGCGGATAGGGTTCCGTGCGTGGCAGCAGACGTCGTCATCGTGGGAGCCGGGGTCATCGGGCTGTCCAGCGCGATCCGCTGCGCGGACGCCGGGCTGGACGTCGTCGTCCTCGACCCCGATCCCGGCCGCGGGGCGTCCTGGGCGGCCGCGGGCATGCTCGCGCCCGTCACGGAGCTCCACTACGGCGAGACCGACCTGCTCGCCCTGACCCTGGCCTCCTCCGCCGCGTGGCCCGATTGGGCCGCGGACCTCGCGGACCGGGGCGCCGACGTCGGCTACGCCCGCTGCGGCAGCCTCATGGTCGCGCGCGCCGCCGACGACGCCGCCGAGCTGCGCCGCATGATGGCGACCCAGCACGCCCTCGGCCTCGAGTCCGAGTGGCTGCGGTCCCGCGACGCCCGGCAGGCCGAACCGGCCCTGGCCCCCTCGGTCCGCGGCGCGGTGCACGTGCCCGGCGACCACCAGGTCGACAACCGCGCCCTCGTGACCGGCCTGCTCGGGATCGTCGAGCGCCACCCGGCGATCGTGCTGCGCCGCCAGGGGGTGCGCGCCGTCACCCGGGACGGCGAGCGGGTGACCGGGGTGGTCCTCGACGACGGCGCCGGGGTGGCGGCGGGCGCGGTGGTGCTGGCCGCGGGTGCCTGGTCCAGCCAGGTCGAGGGGTTGGCCGGGCTCCTCCCGCCGGTGCGACCGGTGAAGGGGCAGCTGCTGCACCTCCGCAGCGCCACGGGTCCGCTGGCGACCCGCAACCTGCGCGGGATCGAGGTGTACGTCGTCAACCGCGCCGACGGACGCATCGTCGTCGGCGCCACGGTCGAGGAGCGGGGCTTCGACACGTCGGTGACCGCCGGCGGCGTCCACGAGCTGCTCCGCGCCGCCTGGGAGCTGCTGCCCGGCATCGACGAGGCCGTCTTCGTCGAGGCCATCGCCGGCCTGCGCCCGGGCAGCCCCGACAACGCCCCGCTGCTCGGCCCGGTCGGGTCCCACCCCGGCCTGGTGGTCGCCACCGGCCACCACCGCAACGGCGTCCTGCTGTCGCCGATCACCGCGGAGGTCGTCGCCGCCCACGTCACCGGCGCCCCCGTCGAGGTCCGCCACGGGCCGGTGACGGTCGACCTCGACGCCTTCAGCCCCTCCCGGGAGCCGTCCCGCACCCCCGCCGACCCCGTCCCCGCCACCCCATGACCATCACCCTCAACGGCACCGAGACCGACCTCGACGCCGGCACCACGCTGGACGTCGTCATCGCCCGGCTGGGCCACGACCCCTCCCGGCCCGGGGTGGCCGTGGCCGTCGACGGCGACGTCGTCCGCCGCGGCCAGTGGGCCACCACGGCCCTGACCGGCGGCGAGACCGTCGAGGTGCTGACCGCCGTCCAGGGAGGCGCTCGATGACCACCACCCCTCCCGCCCCCCACTCCATCAGCGACGACCCGTTCGAGATCGCCGGCGTGGCGCTGGGATCGCGGCTGATCATGGGGACGGGGGGCGCGCCCTCCCACGAGGTGCTGGCCGCGGCCCTGCGTGCGTCAGGCACCGCGCTGACCACCGTGGCGCTGCGCCGCCTCGACCCCTCGGCGGGCAGGTCGGTGCTCGACGTGATCACCGAGCTCGGCATCCGGGTGCTGCCGAACACCGCCGGGTGCTACACGGCCCGCGAGGCGGTCACGCTCGCGCACATGGCCCGCGAGGCCCTCGACACCGACTGGATCAAGCTCGAGGTGATCGGGGACGACCGGACGCTGTTCCCCGACCCCGTCGAGCTGCTCGACGCCGCCGAGACCCTGGTCGACGACGGCTTCACCGTCCTGCCCTACTGCGGGGACGACCCGGTCGTCGCCCGCCGCCTCGAGCAGCTGGGGTGCGCCGCCGTCATGCCGCTCGGCTCGCCGATCGGGTCCGGCGCGGGGATCCGCAACCCGTACAACCTGCGGATCATCGTCGAGCAGGCGGGGGTCCCCGTGATCCTCGACGCGGGGGTCGGCACCGCCTCCCACGCCGCCCAGGCCATGGAGGTCGGCTGCGACGCGGTCCTGTGCGCCAGCGCGGTCACGCGGGCGAAGGACCCCGCGATGATGGGGGAGGCGATCGCCGCGGCGGTCCGGGCCGGCCGCAAGGCGCACCTGGCCGGCCGGATCACCGAGCGGCTCTACGCCGACGCGTCGTCGCCGGACTACGGCCGCATGGAGCTGCACGACTGAGTCGTCTGGGCCGGCGCCGGTACCCTTCCCGGCCATGGAGCACCCGGGACGTCCCGATCCGCAGGAGCGGCCGCTCGTCGACTTCCGCGACGTGCCGGGTCGGCTGCAGACCTCCGCCGGCGCGCTGGCCGCCCTCGCGGTGCTCGGCTGCGTGGTCGACGGTGCGCTCAACGGGCTGACGTTCGCGCTGATGGGCCGTTGGGCGGCCATGTTCGCCGCGGCGATGCTGCTCGCGACCGCCGTGATCACCGCTCTGCACGCCCTCGGGGGCGCGGGGACGGCCGACCGCCGGGGGGAGCGGCTGAGCGCGCCGGACGTCGGGATCCGCCCCCGCCGACTCGCGCGGGTGGAGGACCCGGTCGCCGAGGATGCGGCGGCGGGCGACGACGACGGGTCCTCGGGGGAGGGGGAGGGGTGACGCCCGACCGCCGCCGGTCGCGGTTGGGGCAGGCCAGGCTGTACCTCTGCACCCCGCTGCGGGACGACCTCGACGCGTTCCTCGACGCGGTCCTGGCCGGCGGGGTGGACCTGGTCCAGCTGCGCGACAAGGACGCGGACCGCGACGCCCAGCTGGCCGCCGCGCCGGCGTTCCGGGCGGCGTGCGACCGCCACGACGCCTTGTTCGTGGTCAACGACGATCCCGAGCTCGCGGTCGCGGCCGGTGCCGACGGCGTCCACGTCGGCCAGGACGACGCCGATCCGGCGACCGCACGCGCGATCGTGGGCCCGGATCTGCTGATCGGCCGCTCGACCCACTCGATCGCCGAGGTCGACCGCGCCCAGCGCGAGGACTGCGACTACTTCGCCGTCGGACCGGTGTCGGCGACCCCGACCAAGGAGGGCCGGCCGGGCGTCGGGCTCGAACCGGTCCGCCACGCCGCCGCCGTCGCGACGACCCCGTGGTACGTCACCGGGGGAATGGCCCCGGACACCGCCGCGCCGGTCCTCGCCGCGAGGGCCCATGGCCTGGTCGTCGTCCGCGCCCTCACCGAGGCGCCGGACCCGCGGGCGGTCGCCGAGGCCATGACGGCCCTGCTCGTGACCCACCCCTCCCCCTGGTCGCCCAGGGGGTGAGGCTCAGGCCGTGAGGTCCTCGAGCATCGCCTGCAGGATCTCGCGGGGCATCGGGCCGTCCAGGCGGTCTACCACGACGCCGTCGGCGCCGATCGTGAAGAACCACGGCTCGGTGGGCAGGCCCCACGCCGCGACCGCGTCGACGACGGGTGTCGCGGCGACCTCGGTGCCGCTCGGCTCCTCGGCGTAGATCTCGCTGTGGATGAAGATCGTGTCGCCCCAGTCGCCCTCGGTGCGGATCGTCTCGAGGGTCTGGACCGACGGGCCGCAGACGGCGGTCTGGCAGAACTGCGGGGTGGCGAACATGAGCGCGACCGGGCGGCCGGTCTGCAGGGCCTCGTCCAGGCTCATCTCGTGCATGCCGCACTCGGGGTCCTGGGTGCAGATGTCGAACACGCCCCGGTCGTCGGCGACCGTGGCGGTCGGCGCGCTGATCGCCTCGGTGCCCGGGATCACGGGCGACTGGTCCGTCGGGTCCTTCACCCTCGAGTCCTGGGGGTCGACGACCTGGATCGCCGCGGTGCCGAAGTCCTCGCCCGCCAGCGCCACGATCTCGAAGAGCCCCTCGTCGCTGAGGTCGGTCCGCACGAAGTACACCGGCTGGCCGGTGTCGACCGCCGGGCTGAAGGTCGTCTCGAGCGGGCCGGCGACGACCTCCGCGGTCTCCTCCGGCGACGTCGCGATGCGGCGGAGGTAGACCTGCACGGGACGGTCCTCCCCGAGCGGGGACATCTCCGTCGTGAGCACCCCGAAGGCGAGGTAGCGGTCCTGGCCGGTGAGGTACTCGACGGAGGCCTGCTGCACGAAGAGCGTGCCCTGTGCATCCGGTGCGGGGAGGTCCGCGGAATCGGTCGCCGGGGCCTCCGACGCGGTCCCGCCGGTGGCCGCGCCCTCGCCGCCGCACGCCGTCAGCGCCAGTCCGGCGGTCGCGGCCGACGCGACGCGCAAGAACGATCTGCGGTGCCAGGAGCTCGGCGAACTGCGGTGCATGGTGCGCGAGAGTAGCGTCGGGGAGTGCCAGCCCCAACCGCCTCCCGACGCTCCGCACGCCGGTTCATCGCGCCGGTCCTGGCGCTGCTGGTGGCGGTCGCGCTCACAGCCTGCGACGGCGCCGACGACCCCCGGCCGATCCGGGTGGGGGCGGGGTCCACGACCGAGCAGCAGGTGCTCGCCGCGCTGACCGCCGGGCTGCTCGACCGCGATGGCCACCCCGCCGAGGTGGTGCCCGACCTCGGCGACACCACCGACGTGCGCGAGGCCGCCCTGGACGGCGACATCGACGTCTACTGGGACTACTCGGGTGCGACGTGGGCGCTCGCCCTCGGGCTGACCGCCCCGCCGATCGACGCCCAGGAGTCCTATGAGGCGGTGGCGGCGGAGGAGGAGGGCAACGGGCTGCGGTGGCTCACCTCGAGCGGCGTCGACGCCCGCCTCGCGTTCTTCGTCCGGCCCGAGGCCCTGACCGATGCCGAGGACGCGACGCTGACCTGGCTGGCGGGCGAGCTCGGACAGGTCGACGGCGCGCTCTGCGCCGACCCGGCCTTCCTCGACGCGCCGTCGGGGTACGCCTACCTGGCCGACACCTACGCGATCGCCCCGGACGCCACCGCAACCCGCGGCGCGGGGGAGGAGGAGGCCCTGCGGGGGACGGCGGAGGGGACCTGCATCGCGGGGATGGCCAGCGCGACCTCCGGGCTGGCCCGCGAGCTCGGCCTGGTCGCGCTGACCGACGACCAGGGGGTGTTCCCGGCGCAGGTGGTCGCCCCCGTGGTCCGGCTCGACACCACGGTGCTCGACGACCGGGCCGAACGGCTCGTCGGGTCCCTGTCGGCGGAGCTGACGACCGACGCCCTGGCCGATCTGAACGCCGAGGCGCAGGCAGGCACCCCGATCGACCAGGTGGCGGGGGCCTTCCTCGACGCGAGCCCCCTGGGGGGCGGTGGCTGACCGCGCGGCGGATCGACGGTCCCGGCGCGGTCCGGTCCGTGCGGTAGCGTCCCGCCGGTGCAACGGCTCAGCCTGACCGACCAGGTCGCCCAGGCGGTCCGCGGGGAGATCCTCGGCGGCGCGCTCGCGCCGGGGGCGTCCCTCCGCGAGCAGGTGCTCGCCGCCAGGTTCGAGGTCGGGCGGTCGACGGTCCGCGAGGCCATCAAGGTGCTGGTCGCCGAGGGCCTGGTCACCCAGGCGCACCACCGCGGCGCGATCGTGACCCGCCACACGGCGGCGGACGTCGACGACCTGATCGCGGCGCGATCGATGATCGAGCGCCACGTCGCGACCGCGGACCTGGGCGACACGACCGCCGCCGCCGAGGCGCTCGAGGCGATGCGGCGCGCCGTCGACGCCGGCGACACCCAGGCGGGGGCCGAAGCGGACGAGGCGTTCCACCGCGCCGTCGTGCAGGCCGCGGGATCGCCGCGGATCACGGCGTTCCACTCCCAGCTGGCAGGCGAGCTCCGTCTGCTGCTGGTGTCCGCCGACCGGGCCCAACCCGAGCCGGACAAGGTCGCCGAGCACACCCGGCTCCTCGAGCTCCTTCGCGCCGGGGACCGCGAGGGCTACCTCGCCGCCGCGCTGCACCACGTCGCCCGCGCCCGCGACACCCTCGTCCGCGTCGCCGGCGCCTGACAGCCGGCGGGGTCTTACGCACAGCGGCTGAGCGCCGGTCTGTCGCGCAGCGGCTGAGCGCCGGTCTGTCGCGCAGCACCTGAGCACCGGTCTGTCACCTTCGTCTCGCAGGGCGCAACAGACCCGACAGACCTCCGGGGGGTGGCACGCCCAGCCGGCGGGGTCTGTCACCTTCGTCTCGCAGGACGCAACGAACCGGACAGACCCCGGGGGTGTGGGCGCCCAGCCCGCCCGCCGCAGATCCCCGTCCCTCCACCTCCGCGATCGCGTATTGTCTGACGATCAGACGACCGGAACAGGAGGGTTGGTGGCGTGGAGGAGCTGAGCTGGGGCCGGCGGTACCTGATGTGCCCGCCGACCCACTACGAGGTCGCCTACGCGATCAACCCGTGGATGCACGGCGTGGTGGACCGCGATCTCGCCATGGTGCAGTGGCTCGATCTGACGGAAGCCCTCCGCCGGGCCGGGGCGGAGGTGGAGGTCGTCGAGGCGGTCCCCGACCTGCCCGACATGGTGTTCACCGCGAACGCCGGGCTGGTCGACGGCGCCACCTTCATCGCCGGGCGGATGCGCTGGCCCGAGCGCGCGGGGGAGACCGACCGGTTCGCCGCCTGGGCCGCGGCGCACGACCTCGCCGTCGCCCACCTGCCGGACGGCGCGGTGCTCGAGGGGCTCGGGGACTGCCTCCCCCTCGGCGAGGTGCTGGTCGCCGGCCACGGCCAGCGGTCCACGACGTCGGCGCACGCCTTCGTGTCGGGCTGGACCGGCCGCGAGGTCGTCGGCGTCGAGCTGGCCGACCCGCGCTGGTACCACGTCGACCTGACCCTCTGCCCCCTCGACCGGCGGCGGGCCATCGTGTTCCCGGACGCCTACGACGCCGCCGGCGCCCGGGCGGTGATGGCGCAGATCCCCGAGCCGCTGGTGCTCGACGCGGACCAGGCGGCGACGTTCGCGGCGAACAGCGCGGTCGTCGGTCGCACCGTCGTCATGCCCGCCTGCCCGCCGCCGGTCGGCCGCGCGCTGGAGGCCTGGGGCTTCGACGTCGTCGTGGTCGACGTCGGGGAGTTCACGAAGGCCGGCGGGGCGGTCCGCTGTCTGACGCTGCCGCTCGACACGCGGCTCACCCGCGCCGTGGCGGCCGGTCCCGCGCTCGTGGAGGATGTGGCCTGATGTCGCTGGCACTGCAGCTCGAGGAGCGCTTCGGCGCGCGCAACTACCACCCGCTGCCGGTCGTGATCGCCACCGCGTCCGGGGCCTACGTGACCGACGAGGACGGTCGCCGCTACCTCGACGCCCTGGCGGCGTACTCCGCGCTCAACTTCGGGCACGGCCACCCGCGCCTGGTCGCGGCGGCGCGGGCCCAGCTCGACCGGCTCACCCTGACCAGCCGGGCCTTCCACAACGACCAGCTGGGCCCCTTCTGCGCCGAGCTGGTCGACCTGTGCCGCATCGAGGTCGACGCCGACGGGCGGCCGGCCGGGCTGGTGCTGCCCATGAACACCGGCGCGGAGGCGGTGGAGACGGGCATCAAGACCGCCCGCAAGTGGGCCTACGAGGTCAAGGGCGTCCCCGACGGGACGGCGGAGATCATCGTCGCCGAGGGCAACTTCCACGGCCGCACCACCACGATCGTGTCCTTCTCAGACGATCCCCTCGCCCACGACCACTTCGGCCCCTACACGCCGGGCTTCGTGCGCGTGCCCTACGGCCGGGCGGACGCCATCGCCGACGCGATCACCCCCCGCACCGCCGCGGTCCTCATCGAGCCGATCCAGGGGGAGGCCGGCGTGGTCATCCCGCCCGACGGCTACTTGCGGGACGTCCGCGAGATCTGCGACGCCGAGGGGGTGCTGCTGATCGCCGACGAGATCCAGTCGGGGCTCGGGCGCACCGGCCGGACGTTCGCCTGCGACCACGAGGACGTCCGCCCTGACCTGCTCCTGCTGGGCAAGGCCCTCGGCGGGGGCATCGTGCCGCTGTCGGCCGTGGTCGGGCGGACCGACGTGCTCGGGGTGATCCGGCCGGGCCAGCACGGGTCGACCTTCGGCGGGAACCCGCTGGCCTGCGCCGTCGGCCGCGAGGTCGTGGCCCTCCTGGCGGAGGGGTCCCACCAGCGGAACGCCGACGAGCTGGGGGCGCGGATGGCCGCACGGCTCCGGGCGGCCGACCTGCCGCGGGTGCGGGAGGTGCGCGCCCGGGGGCTGTGGCTCGGCGTGGAGCTGGTCGACGCCGACCCGCCGGCCCGCCGCTACTGCGAGGCGCTGCTGTCCGCCCAGGTGGATGGGCCGGCAGGCCCCGCCGGCCTCCTCGCGAAGGACACCCACGAGACGACCATCCGGTTGGCGCCCCCGCTGGTGATCACCGCGGAGGAGGCGGACTGGATCGTCGACCGCATGGTCGACGTGCTCGGGTGATGCCGGTCGGGTGACGACAACCCGGTTGACGCACGAGATCGAACACATGTACGATGGTGGCTCCTGAGACGGCGCATCCCCCAGCCGTCCGGGAGACCGCCTGCAGGGACGGGTGGGTCGCGTTGGGAAGGCGCGACACCACCCGTCCCTGCTCCCTTCCCGACGGTCATCGATCTCCCCTCCGCACCCAGGAGCGACGATGACGAAGCGATACCGGGAACCCGTCGAGGTCCACGTCGACGACGCCGACAGCACCGCCGAGGACCGGGCGGTCCCCGCCGGGTTCACCTGGCGGGGCGGCCGCTACCGGGTGCTGGCGGTCCTGGGGCACTGGCGCGAGGACGCGGCGTACTGGACCGGGGGAGGGGTGGAGGTGCCCCAACGGGACCTGTGGCGGGTGGAGGCGCAGAACGGAACTCCGACACGGGGCATCTACGAGCTCGTGGCCGAGGGCGGCACCTGGCGCCTCGACCGGGTCTGGGACTGACGCCGGCTAGACCGCGGCGGTCGCGGTGACCAGCCGCTCGACGGAGTTGCGGACCAGGGCACGGCCCTCATCGATCAGCACCGGGTCGCCGTCGGGCTCGTGGCGGAACGCCGCCTCGAGCATCGCGTCGGCGACCGTCCAGGGGATCCGCAGCTGCTCGACGGTCAGGTTCGTCGGGACGGTCCGGCTCTGGACGCGGATCAGCATCCGGCGCACCCGCCGATCGAACCACTCGCGGTGGCGGTCGGTGAACCGCGACGAGCACCGCAGCGCACGGAAGGCCGGGACGGCGCGGTAGTGCGCGACGTAGGTGTCGTAGACCCCGGCCGCCACCTCGACCAGCGGTTCGGGTTCGGTCGGCAGCGCCCGGTTCAGCACCGCGTCGTGGCGGTCGAGCAGGCGCAGGACCAGCTGGTCGAACAGCGCCCGGACGTCGTCAGCCTGGGCGCGGACCGTCGACAGCGGCAGCGACGCCCGCTCGGCGACCGCATCCAGCGTGATCGCGTCCACGTCGCCGTCGACGACCAGCGCCTCGGCGGCGTCGAGCAGCGTCGTCAGGCGTGCCCGCCCCCGACGCCCCCCAGGTCGTCGGAACGTCGTCGTCGCGTCCGTCGGCGGAGACATCGTCTCACCCTAGCGGCCGACCCGGCTCCTGTGACCCCCCGGGTCAGCCCGACCGCGGCAGGTGCCGCCGGAGGTGGGCCAGGGCGACGGGGTCGATCGACACCGCGTCGGTCCAGCGCTCCTCGAGGTTCTCCCACCCGAGGTAGCCCATCAGCGCATGGGCCAGGGGTTGCCCCTCGGCCAGCCACCCGCCGCCGCGGAGGCGCGCGGCCACCTCGACGGTCAGGTCGTCGTCGAGGGGCACCCACTCCTCCGCCGGCGCCCGGTCGAAGTGGTGGTCGCGGATCTCGAGCAGCTCGCCGAGCCGGGTGATCGGGTCGTCGTCGTGATCGACCCGCAGGTCGACCAGCCGGTCGTGGTTGCCGCCGTACCCGCCGCCGGGCTGGCGCACGACGACGGCGGCCGACTCCATCCCGCGCTTCTCCCCGCCAGCGGCCTGCCCCGCCTCGAGCGCCGCCAGCAGCCGGTGGGCCAGCGGTCGGGCCGTGGCGGCGAGGAACGCCTCTGCCATCGCGTCGACCACCTCCGGCCCGACCAGCACGTTGCCCTGGATCGCGAACCCGGGGCCGACGCGGTGCCCCCGCCAGGCGAAGCAGGCCTCGCCGGTGTGGCTGGCCGCGCGCCCGTCCGCGGCGACCAGGCCCGTCTGGCGCTGGGCGGCCATCGGGTCGTCGACGACCAGGTCGTCGAGGATCGCCTGGGGGTCCTCCCCGGCCTCGAGGCGGTCGAGCGCCCGCGGCCCCACGGTGACGTCCGGGAAGGCCTGGACGGCGCACGCCCCCACCCCGCCCCGCGCCCAGGGCACGAGGTTCCCGACGGCCAGGAACTTCGACTGGACGGCCACCCCGACCTGGTCGCGGTCGGGGTCGGCGGCAGCGATGGAGTAGGTCATGGCCGCTACCGTAGGTGCCCGCAGGCGCGGACTCGACAGCGCCAGGAGGGCCAGATGAGCGACACCCAGACCCCGGTGATCGTCCCCGACGTCGACGAGCTGACGCGGGTCGAGGAGCGCGAGCAGCTCCGCCGCACCGATGACGGCGACCACGACCGCTTCGCCCACTACGTCTGGGGACGCAACCCCCGGGCAAAGGTGACCGAGTCGATGGTCACCGGCGTGCCGATCAAGGCGCTGTGCGGCAAGAAGTGGGTGCCCAGCCGCGACGGGTCCAAGTACCCGGTGTGCCCCGACTGCAAGCGGATCAAGGACCGCATGCAGGGCCGCGGTGGCGGGGACGGCGACGGCGAGTAGCCATCACCCGGGGCCGGCTACTCGCCCGACCCCTCCTTCGAGCCGGTGAGCTGGGCGAAGGTGCCGTCATCCTGCGGCTCGCCGACCAGCAGGCAGACGATCTCGCGGTCATCCGCCTCGGTCCAGGACTCCTCGCCCGGGGTCAGCGCGGTGTAGTAGATGGCCGAGTCGGCGTACGCGGTGCCGACGTAGGGCTCGAACTCGGCTTCGCAGCGCTCGCGGGCGAGCTCGTTCAGCGCGGACTCGCCCGGGTACGCCTCCTCCTCGCCGCCGGGGTGCTGGGGGAGGGCGAAGACCTCGGCGTCGTGGGCCTCCTCGCAATCGACCGACTCGTAGTCGTCGATCTGGGACCCGTCGGGCAGGTTGACGCAGTCACCGATGGTGAAGGCGAGCGCCGAGGGGCTGCAGGCGCCCACGAGGACGGCGAGGGCGAGGAGCAGGCCTGGCAGCAGGCGGCGGGTGGAGCGCATCGGTTCAGGGGTCCCTTCCGGGGTGGACGGTCGTCGCGCGCGAGCGCGTCCGGGGAGGATACGCACCGACGGCTCGACCGCACCGTCCGGCGGGAGCCGCGTCACCGACCTGTCAGCACCGGATCTCCGCGTCCGCACCCCTCGACGGCGTGGCCGCGCCGCATAGGCTCTGGTGCACCGAAACCCGTACGGAGGGCATCACGTGAGCGACATCCACCGCGATCCACAGCGCATCATCACCGATGGGATGCCGACCCAGCTGCCCGACGTCGACCCTGCCGAGACCCGGGAGTGGATCGACTCGTTGGAAGCCGTCGTCAGCCACCACGGGCGGGAGCGTGCGAGGTACCTCATGCTCCGCCTCCTCGAGAAGTCCCGCGAGATCGGCGTCGGCGTGCCCGCGCTCCGCTCGACGGACTACATCAACACCATCCCGCCCTCCCGCGAGCCGGACTTCCCCGGCGACGAGGAGATCGAGCGCCGCATCCGCTCCTACATCCGCTGGAACGCCGCGGTCATGGTGACCCGCGCCCAGCGCCCGGGGGTCGGCGTGGGCGGGCACATCGCGACCTACGCCTCGGCGGCGAGCCTCTACGAGGTCGGCTTCAACCACTTCTTCCGGGGCAAGGACCACGAGGGCGGCGGGGACCAGCTCTTCATCCAGGGCCACGGATCGCCAGGCGTGTACGCGCGGGCGTACCTGGAGGGACGGCTCAGCCAGGAGCAGCTGGACCTGTTCCGCCAGGAGTCGCAGGCCGGCGGCCTGTCGTCCTACCCCCACCCCCGGCTGATGCCGGAGTTCTGGGAGTTCCCGACCGTGTCGATGGGGCTCGGCGCGATCAACTCGATCTACCAGGCGCGCTTCAACAAGTACCTGCACAACCGGGGGATGAAGGACACGTCCGCCCAGCGGGTGTGGGCCTTCATCGGTGACGGCGAGATGGACGAGCCCGAGGCGCAGGGCGCGCTGACCGTCGCCGGTCGCGAGGAGCTCGACAACCTCACCTGGGTCGTCAACTGCAACCTGCAGCGCCTCGACGGGCCGGTGCGCGGCAACGGCAAGATCATCCAGGAGCTCGAGAGCCTGTTCCGCGGCGCCGGCTGGAACGTCATCAAGGTCATCTGGGGCCGCAAGTGGGACCAGCTGCTGTCCCTCGACGTCAACGGCGACCTGGTCGAGCGGATGAACGCCACCCCCGACGGGCAGTTCCAGACCTACACGACCAAGGACGGCCAGTACATCCGGGACCACTTCTTCAACACCCCGGAGCTGGCGCGCATCCTCGACGAGTCCGGCCTGACCGAGTCCGACCTGCCGGTCCTCGACCGTGGCGGACACGACTACCGGAAGGTCTACGCGGCCTTCAAGGCGGCGACCGAGCACACCGGCCAGCCGACCGTGATCCTCGCGAAGACCATCAAGGGCTGGACGCTCGGGCCGGACTTCGAGGCCCGCAACGCCACCCACCAGATGAAGAAGCTGACCCGCAAGGCGCTGACGACCTTCCGCGATCGCCTGCACCTCGACATCTCCGACGCCGACCTCGAGGGCGACCTGCCGCCGTACTACCACCCGGGGGAGGGGTCGGAGGAGATCGACTACCTCCACGAGCGGCGGCGCGAGCTCGGCGGCTACCTGCCCGAGCGCCGCGTCCAGGTGACGGCACCCGACCTGCCGGCGCACTCGGCGTACGAGGAGCTGAAGAAGGGCTCCGGCAAGCAGGAGGTCGCCACCACGATGGCGTTCGTCCGGCTGCTGAAGGACCTCTTCAAGCACGAGGGGATCGGCGAGCGCATCGTGCCGATCATCCCCGACGAGGCCCGCACGTTCGGCATGGACTCGCTGTTCCCGACCGCGAAGATCTACTCGGTCCACGGCCAGACCTACGAGCCCGTCGACCAGGCGATGCTCCTCAGCTACAAGGAGGCGAAGGACGGCCAGATCCTCCACGAGGGGATCACCGAGGCCGGGTCGATGGCGTCGTTCACCGCCGCCGGGTCGGCCTACGCCACCCACGGCGAGGCGATCCTGCCCGTCTACATCTTCTACTCGATGTTCGGCTTCCAGCGGACGGGCGACTCGATCTGGTCCGCGGCCGACCAGCGGTGCCGCGGCTTCCTGATCGGCGCCACGGCAGGGCGGACCACGCTGAACGGCGAGGGGCTGCAGCACGAGGACGGCCACTCGCCGCTGATGGCGCTGACGAACCCGGCGGTCGAGCACTTCGACCCGGCGTTCGCCTACGAGGTGGCCGTGGTCACCGAGGACGGCGTGCGCCGGATGATGGGCGAGGACGCCGAGGACGTCATGTACTACCTGACGGTCTACAACGAGCCGACCCCGCAGCCGCCGATGCCCGAGGGCCTCGACGAGTCCGAGATCCTGGACGGGATCTACCGGTACGCGACGTTCGAGGACGAGCGGTCCCACCGGGCCCAGATCCTGTCGAGCGGGTCGGCGATGCCGGCGGCGCTGAAGGCCCAGCAGATGCTGGGGGAGGACTGGGACGTCGCCGCCGACATCTGGTCGGTGCCGGGTTGGGTGCAGCTGCACCGGGACGGGGTCGCGTGCACCACGACCAACCGCGACCACCCGACTGCTGAGCCGCAGGTGCCCCTCATCACCCGCAAGCTGGGTGAGTCCCGCGGCGGCCCGTTCGTCGCGGTGACCGACTACCAGAAGGCCGTTCCCGGCCTGGTCGAGCCGTTCGTCCCCGGGCCGTTCGGGATCCTCGGTACCGACGGGTTCGGCCGGTCCGACACCCGCGAGGCGCTCCGCCGGATCTTCAGGATCGACGCGGAGTCCGTCGTCGTCGCGGTGCTCCACGAGCTGGCCCTCGCCGGCGAGATCGACGCCGAGATGGTCGCGAAGGCCATCGAGACCTACGACATCGACCCCGACCTCCGCGTCTGGGACGAGCTGCACCGCGCCCGCTAGGGCGTGGTGCAGCGCTGAGGCCGGGGGGGCGAACCGGGCTGCCTCACGAGGTCCTCTGCCATGCGACGTCGACTGCTCGCCCTCCTCGCCGTGCTCGCCTGCACGGCGGCCCTGGCCCCCGCCGCGGGGGCGGCCACCACGACCACGACCGACACCACCTCGATCGTGAAGGACGACGACCCGATCTCGAACGCCGAGATCGCCGTGCTCCTCAGCGAGGCGACGGACTTCCAGTCCGTCGACACCGTCGTGATCGGCCGGGACGACGAGTTCGCCGACTCGCTCGCGTCGGGCGTCCTGCAGGCCGACAGCCCGCTGCTGCTGGTGCCCCGCAACGGCCCGGTGCCCGCTCGGGTCCTCGCCGAGCTGACCCGCCTGGGCCCCTCGCGGGTCATCCTGCTGGGCGGTGAGAGCGCGCTCGCCCCGGCGGTCGCCGACGAGCGGGCCGCCGAGGGCTTCGCCGTCGAGCGCCGCGCCGGCGGCTCGCGCTTCGAGACCGCGGTCGCCGTCGCGGCCACGGACGCCCCTGAGGCCGACACCGTGATCCTCGCGCGGGCGTTCCCGTCCGAGGGGGCGACCGACCCGACGCAGGGGTTCGCCGACGCGCTCGCGGCGGGCGGCATGGCGGCGGAGAACCGCTGGCCGGTGCTGCTGACCGAGACCGAGCGCCTGACGGGTTCGACGCGCCAGCACCTGCTCGACGCGGGCATCCGCCAGGTCGAGATCATGGGCGGCACCGCGGCGATCAGCGACGCGGTGGAGGCCGAGATCCGCGCCATGGGCATCACCACCGAGCGGCTCGCCGGCCCGGACCGGGCCTCGACGGCCGCCGCCGTCGCGGAGAAGCGCGGCGCGCCCACGGCGGCCGACGCCGCCCAGGTGCTGCTCGTCGAGGGGCAGGGGGCGGACGCGTGGGCCGGCGGGTTCGCCGCCGCCGCGCACAGCGCGCTCAACGACGCCCCGATCGTCCTGGCCGCCGGTGACGCGCTGCCGCCCGCGACCACCGCGTTCCTGTCCGGCGCCGGCTTCGCGGTCGACACCGATGACGTCGCGGGCTTCCCCGTGCTGACCTGCGTCACGGCGCCCGGCGTCTGCGAGGACGCCCGCGTCGCCCTGGACCTGCCGCCGGCGGTCGAGATGGTGTTCACGCCCGCGGAGGGCGCGGTCGTGTCGAGCGGCCAGACGGTCCGGGTCGCGCTGCCCGGCAGCACGGCGTCCTCGGTGACCGCGGCCGGCAGCTGCCTCGCGGAGCCCGTCGAGGTGCCGGTGTCCGGTGGCGTGGTCGACGTGGTCATCACCGCCGCGAGCGAGGGCTGCGGCCTCGACATCAGCGTCGAGCTGCCGAACGGGGCGGTGCAGACGACCACGGCCACCTATGGCGTGTCCGACCTGTCCCTCGTGTCCCTCGGTGCCGACGGCACCGCCGCCGGCGGGGACTACCCGGCCATCTCGGCTGACGGGTCGCTGATGGCCTTCGTGTCCGACGGCGAGGTCGTCGAGGGCGAGTCCGACGGTCTGCGGCACGTCTACGCGGTCCGCCAGACGCCGGCGGGCCGGGAGGTCACGCTCGTCGACGTCGACGCGGACGGCCAGCCCGCCGCCGCCGGCATCACCTTCAGCGACGGCCCGCCGAACGTCGCGAGCGCCGGGTACGTGGTCTTCACCTCACCGGACACGGGCCTCGACCCCGACGCCCCCGGCGGCGGGTTCCTCACCTCCGGGTACGTCCACGACCTGTCGGACGGCTCGGTCGAGCTGGTCTCCTACGACCTGGACGGCACGCCGATCAGCAAGCCGTCGAACATCGACATCTCCGACGACGGCACGGTCGTGTCCTACCGGGGCCAGTTCTCCGGCGCGTCGGGGTTCGGCATCCTGTGGCACGACCGCACGACCGGGGAGACCGGCGCGGTGACCCTGCCCGACGGCACCCCGTTCGGCGACGGCAGCGGGGTCGGCACGCCGGCGCTGAGCGACGACGGCTCGACCATCGCCTTCTACACCGACCTGCCCCTGATCGACGCGGACACCGATGAGGGCACCGACGTCTACACCTACGAGATCGCGAGCGGCACCCTCGAGATCGCCTCCGTCGCGACCGGCGGCGCGCAGACGTCGACCGAGGACTTCAACGACGCGGGGCGGCTGGGGATCAGCGCCGACGGCCAGGTCGTCGTGTTCGCGACCGACGCGACGGGTCTGGCCGAGGGTGACGAGGCCCCGGACGCCGACGTCTACGTCCGCGACCGTGCAGCCGACCAGACCCGGGCCATCAGCGTCGACGACGCCGGGGTGCCCACCGGCGGCGCGAACCGCCCGACGGTCAGCCCGGACGGCAGCTGGGCGGCGTTCTCCACCGGCGCGGCGCCCCGAGGTCCCGGTGACGGCGCCTGCGGCACCGTGCGGGTCGACCTGGCGACCGGCGACGCCGAGCGCGTCGACGTGGGTCCCGTCGTCGGGGCCAACAACTGCCCCGGCCGGGTCCAGGTCGCCGATGACGGCTCGGTCCTGTTCGACACCATCTCGTCGTTCAGCCTCCTCGACGGCGAGGACGTCGACCCCGACGTCTACCTGGCCGCCCCCGCCGAGTAGGTCGCTCCGGGTCGCCGCCGCTCGAGGTGGCGGCGGCCCGGGCCCACGGCCAGGACCGCCGCGAGCGCCACGCCGACGCCGAGCAGGCCGACGAGGGACCCGATGAAGTCGGTCCCGTCGCTGACGGCGGCCATGACGAGCGGGACGCCGAAGCCGAGGTACGCGACCGCGTAGAACGTCGACGTCAGCGCACCGCGGGCGTCTGCGGCGGCCAGCAGCTGGGTGGCGCCGAGGCCGGACGCGAGGGTCAGCCCGTACCCGCAGCCGAGCAGCACCGCGGCCGGCAGCAGCAGCCAGGGGGCGTCGAGCAGGATCCCGATGAGCCCCACCGCGACGCCGACCGTGCCCGCGGCGGCGCCGAGCGGCGCTGCCCTCGTCGGATCCGTGCGCCGCGCGACCTGCTGGACCAGCACGCCCGAGAGCATCGTGACGCCGGCGACCACCCCGGTGACGGCCACGTCGAGCCCGGGCATCGCCTGTTGCAACCCGAGGGGGAGGACGGTCACCGACACCGACGGGAACGCGAAGACGCACAACCCGGCGGGGACCGCGAAGGCCAGGAACGGCGCACGCGCGGCCGGCGGCACGCCGAGGTTGACGAGCGGCGCATCGGGGCGGCGGATCCGCAACGTCTCGGGCACCCCGCGCAGCACCACCAGGCCGGCGGCCAGCAGGCCGAGGTGGACGAGGTACGGCACGACCAGCGGCCCGGGTGCGCACTGGCCGAGCAGACCGGCCGTCAGCGGCCCGAGCGCGAAGCCCAGGCTGAGCGCCGTCGTCGCCCGCCGCGCAGCGGTCCCCGGGTCCTCGACGAGCTCGCCCATCCACGCGCTGCCGACGCTGAACACCGCCCCGGACACCGCGCCCTGCAGCAGCCGGCCCATCAGCAGGAGGGGGAGGGACGAGGACGCGCCGAGGAACACCGCCGAGGCGAGGACCGCGACGACGGTGAACGGCAGCACGACCGCCCGCCGGCCGTACCGGTCCGACGCCGGCCCGGCCACGAACAGGGTCGGCACGAGGCCGGCCGCGTACACGCCGAAGATCGCGGTCAGGACGGTGGGGGAGAGGTCGAGGACCTCCCGGTAGCGCAGCAGCAGCGGCGTCGGGACGTTGGTCCCGAACGCGACGGCGAAGAGCACGAGCCCGAGGGCCCGGCTGGCGGAGGAGCGGCGCAGGGCCGGGACGCTACCCGGCCGGTGAGGGATCAGCGCAGCAGGAACCCCGTCGCGAAGGGGTCGCGGGGGTCGAGGGTGAAGGTGTGGCTGCCGGTCCGGAACGCCTGGCCGGCGACCAGCGTGGAGTAGCCGCGGTGCGGTCCGACCATGACCGGCTCGTCGTCCTCGACGACGCCGAGCATGACCGAGCCGACGATCGACCGGTTCACCAGCACCGCACCGGCCGGCAGGTCGTCGAGTTCGTGCAGGGCGGCGAGGCGGGCGGAGGTGCCGCTGCCGGTGGGGGAGCGGTCGACCTCGCCGTCGGCGAAGACGGTCACGTTCCGCTGGACCACGACCGCCTCGGCGGGGTCCCCGAGCCGCACCCGCACCTCCTCGAGCGGCGGGTCGTCGGGATCGGGCTCGTCGACGACGATGATCCCGTAGATGCCCGACAGCCGCGGATCCTCGGGGTGGACCCACGGCGTCCGGTTCAGCTCGGCCTTCAGGTCGCGTGCGAGGGCGATGATCGCGCCGAGCTCCTCGGGGACGACCCGCAGCCCCGCCAGCCCGGCGTCGACGATCCCGTAGAAGGCGCCGCCGAACGCCACGGTCACCGCCAGGTGCTGGCCGCCGTGCTCGATGATCTGCGCGCCCGCGACGAACGAGGGCACGTTGCGGAAGACGACGCCGGCGGGACGGCCGTCGTCGTCCAACGGGATCCGCACCGGGAGGCGGCCGGACGGCACGTCGATCACCATCCGCACCTCCCCCTCCCCGGCGGTCGCGCGGACCCTGCCGGTCTCGACGGCCCACGTCGCGAGGGCGATCGTCCCGTGCCCGCAGGCGGTGGAGAACCCGTCGTTGTGGAAGAAGAGGCAGCCGAGGTCGGCACCGTCGTCGTCGGGCGGGGTGACGATGCACCCGTACATGTCCGCGTGGCCGCGGGGCTCGTTCACCAAGAGGCGGCGGACGTCCTGGAGGTGCTCGACCGCCCACAGCCGGCGCTCGGCCACCGTGGACCCCTCCGGCTCCGGGACGCCGCCCGTGACGATGCGGAAGGGCTCGCCGCCGGTGTGGTAGTCCTCGGTGGTGATCGTCGTGACGGGGTCGGGGGTCAGCGAGGCGGCCATCTAGAGCGGCAGCTCGGCCTGGGTCTGCGGTGCGCCGCCGTCGCGGAGCGCGGCCACCCGGTCGAGGAGATCGTCGCAGTCGTACTCGGCGCAGATGGCCTCGAAGTCGAGCGTCGGGCCGGTCCACTCCAGGTCGTCGACGGTCGTGCCCAGGTCCGCGTCGTCCACCAGCGTGGCGATCGTGCGGAACAGCAGGGCCTCCTGGCGGTTCTCGCGCAGCACGCCGGCGAGCTTCGCGGCCCCGCGCACCTTCCCCCACGCCGCGTGGTCGTCGGGGATGTCGTCGATGTGGCCGAAGCGGGTCAGCAGCGCCGCGGCGGTCTTCGCCCCGAACCCGGGCAGGCCGGGGAAGCCGTCGGCGGAATCGCCCACCAGCCCGAGCCAGTCGGGGATCTGCGCAGGCGTGACGCCGGTCTTGTCGAACACGCCGTCGGCGTCGCGCGTGGTGCCCCGCATCCGGTCCCACTGGATGACCCGGTCGCCGCGGACGCACTGGCCGAGGTCCTTGTCGGGCGTGGCGATGATCACCTTGGCCACCCGGTCGTCGGCATCCGCCTGCGCCGCCGCGGCGGCCAGCGCGTCGTCGGCCTCCAGCTCCTCCATGGCCCAGACCACCAGCCCGAGCGCCCTGAGGGCGTCCTCGAGCGGGGTGAACTGGTCGAGCAGCTCCGGGGGCACGCCGGCCGACGACTTGTAGGTCGGCCACAGGGCGTTGCGGAAGCTCTCGATGACGTGATCGGTGGCGACCCCGACGTGGGTGGCCGGGATGTCGTCGGGACCACCGCGCTCGAGCAGCCACACCATCGACCGCAGGACGCCGCGGACGGCCCCGCGCTCGGGGTCGTCGTTGTTGGGCGCGTGGTGGTGGCGGAACAGCTCGAAGGTGCCGTCCACGAGGTGCACGTACATGGGGGCTCCGCGGGTGCCGGTGGGACCTCGACAACCGTAGCCCGGGCCGCGGAGGGTCGGCGAGGTCGGGCGCGATCGGGGCCTCCCTCGCCTGACGGCGAGGATCGGCGCGATCCCAGCAGCGGACCGACGGGACGATCGGCCCGGACGGAGGGGGTCGAACGACGTGATCTCCCCCTCCCCACCTGCGGCACCGTTCGTTACGCTCAGGTTTCGCCAGAGGCGTCTGCGGAGGTTCGTGCCATGGGAGTCCCAACCGGCCGTATCAGGAACGTGGCTCTGGTGGGCCACTCGGGGAACGGGAAGACCTCGCTGGTCGAGGCCATGCTGTTCCGCGCGGGTCTCATACAGCGCCTGGGACGGGTGGAGGACGGCACGACGGTCACGGACGCGGACCCCGAGGAGCACCGGCGCACCCAGTCCCTCGACCTCGGGATGGCGCCCCTCGAGATCGGGGACCACCGGATCAACCTGATCGACACCCCCGGCTACGCGGACTTCGTCGACGACGCCGCCATCGGCCTGGCGGTCGCCGACCTGGCGGTGTTCGTGATCGACGCGACCGCGGGCGTGCAGCCCGACGACGTCCTGCAATGGCGGACGGCCGCCCGCATGGGCGTCCCCCGCATGGTCTTCATCAACAAGATGGATCGCGCGCGCGACCCCTTCGAGGTGATCCTGGCCGACATCCGCGCCCGGTTCGGCCAGGGCGTCGAGCTCATCGAGCTGCCCATCGGCGAGCAGGCCGCCTTCCACGGCGTGGCCGACCTGCTCACCGAGCACGTCTTCCTCTACGACTCCGGCCAGGCCGAGGAGTCCGACGCCATCCCGCCGGAGATCGCCGAGGCCGAGCACGCGGCGCACGAGCAGCTGGTCGAGGACGTCGTCGCGACCGAGGACGACCTGCTGGAGCGCTACCTGGAGGGTGAGGAGCCGACCGCGGAGGAGCTCGAGCGGGCCCTCCACGACGGGGTCGACGCCGGCGAGGTGTTCCCCGTGCTGGTGGGGTCGGCGACCGGCCCGGTCGGGGTGGACAGGCTGATGGAGTTCATCTGCCACGTCGGGCCCGCCCCGGCGGACCTGCCCGGCGCGCCGGTCCGCATCGGCGAGGAGCAGATGGTCGTGCCCGCCGACCCCGACGGGCCCCTGGTGGTCCTGGCGTTCGCCACGCGATCCGACGACTACGTCGGGCAGATCACCACCTTCAAGGTCCTGAGCGGCACGCTGCACGCAGACGACGTGCTGATCAACTCGCGCACCGGCGACAAGGAGCGGTTCCACGGGGTGGTGCGGCTGCGCGGCGCCGACCACGAGCCGGTGTCGACGGTGCAGGCCGGGGACATCGCCGCGGCGACCAAGCTGGGGGACGTCCGCACCGGGGACACGCTGTGCGACACCGCCCGGGGGTGGCAGGCCCTGCTGCCCGACCCGCCGGCCGCGGTGCACGGCGTCGCGATCCACGCCGCGAGCACCGGTGAGGAGGACAAGCTCTTCGCCGCGCTCGGCAAGGTGATGGCGGAGGACCGCTCATTGGTCCTCGAGCGCAACGACGAGACCCACCAGACGGTCCTCTGGGGCACCGGCGAGATGCAGATCCAGGTCGTCCTCGACCGGATCGCCCGGCGCTACGGGGTGTCGGTGGAGACCGAGCCGGTGCGCATCGCCTACCGGGAGACGATCACCCGCACCGTGACCGCCGAGGGCAAGCACAAGAAGCAGTCCGGCGGCCGCGGCCAGTTCGCCATCGCCGAGGTCCGCTTCGAGCCGCTCCCCCAGGGCACCGGCTTCAGCTTCGACTCGGCGGTCGTGGGCGGCGCGATCCCGAAGGGCTTGATCCCCGCCGTCGGCGCCGGCATCGAGGAGTCCATGGCCCGCGGCGGCCTGCACGGCTTCCCCCTCGTCGACGTGTCCGCGACCGTGCTCGACGGCAAGTACCACTCTGTCGACTCCGACGAGATGAGCTTCAAGGTCGCCGGATCGATCGCGCTCCGCGAGGCGCTGCCGCAGGCCGGGGTCGTGGTGCTCGAGCCGATCAGCCACGTCGAGGTCACCGTGCCCGTCGAGCTGCAGGGGGAGGTCATGGGCGACCTGCAGCAGCGCCGCGGCCAGCTGACGGGCACCGAGCAGGGCGACACCCATGACGAGGTCGTCATCGTGGCCCAGGTGCCGACCGCGGAGATCGTCCGCTACGCCGTCGACCTGCGGTCGGCCACGCACGGCCGGGCGCGGTTCACCGCCGTCCACGACCGCTACGACCCGGTGCCGCCGCACCTCGTGGAGGGCCTCGTCGCGGGCTGACCGCGCTACAGTGGTAGTCAGGATTCTAACTACCGCCGAGGTCACGCGATGCCCGCCGCCACCACCCACCCCTTCGACGTCCACCTCGAGCGCGCGCTGCCGCTGACCCGGGCCCAGCGGGCCTGGACGCCCGCCGACGGCCCGCTGCCCGCCCTGTTCCTCAGCCACGGCGCGCCGCCGACGTTCGAGGACCCGGTGTGGATGGCCGAGCTGTTCACCTGGGCGTCGTCGATGCCGAAGCCGCGGGCGATCGTGATCGTGTCGGCCCACTGGGAGACGGCGTCGACGATGATGTCGGCCAGCGGACCCGGCACCGAGCTGGTGTACGACTTCGGCGGCTTCGACCCGCGCTACTTCCGGATGCGCTACGACACGCCAGGGGCGGACGACCTGCGCCGTCGCGTCGCGGCGGCGCTGCCGGACGACGAGCCGGTGCACGCCCACCCCTCCCGCGGCCTCGACCACGGAGCCTGGGTGCCCCTCAAGATCATGTACCCCGACGCCGACGTCCCCGTCGTCCAGCTGTCGATGGCCACGCAGGACCCCGACCGCCTGCTGGCGATCGGCGCCAGGCTGCGCGAGCTGCGGGCCGAGGGGGTGCTGGTGATCGGGTCGGGGTTCACCACCCACGGCCTGCCCTTCGTGGACTTCCGACGGCCGGACGTGATCCCCGGCTGGTCACGCGACTTCGACGCCTGGACCGCCGACGCGCTCGCCCGCGGCGACGTCGAGGAGCTGGCCCGATTCCGCTCCGCCGCGCCAGGGATGCCCTACGCCCACCCGACCGTCGACCACTTCATCCCGCTGTTCGTGACCCTCGGGGCGGCCGACGATCCGACCGGGCCGGTCACCACCACGATCGCGGACTGGATGTACGGCCTGTCGACGCGGTCGTTCCAGCTGGGCTGACCCTCACCCGCCGCCCACGAGCCCGGCCGCCCGACCGGCTGCCGCGATCTGCCGGGCCAGCTCGGGGACCTGGGCGTGGGCGTTGAGCCCGCTCGGGTTGTCCATCAGCCACCACCCGGGCCGGTCGGGTTGCGGCCCGCGGGCGGCACGGGGGGCGGCGAACGCCACGCGGTAGGCGGTGACGCCCAGCACGGCGACGACCCGGACGTCCGTCCACGCGATCCGCTCGACCAGCGCGGCGCCGCCCGCGCGCAGCTCCTCGCGGGTCACCTCCGCAGCCGTCGCGGTGGCGCGCGCCACCAGGTTGGTGATGCCGATCCCGTGCGCCGGCAGCTCGTGCTGCTCGGCCGGCCCGATCGGCCCGGGCACCAGGCCGCTCGCCGACAGGGCTGGCCAGAACCGGTTGCCGGGCCCGGCGAAGTGGCGGTTCAGCTCGGCCGACCGTCGGCCGGGGTTGATCCCCACCAGCAGCAGCCGCACGTCCGGGGACAGCACGTCGTCGATGGTGCGCTCGGCCCAGCGGTCGGGCGGGGAGATGTCGTCCACCCCTCCGAGGATGGCAGCCCAGTGGCCAGGTGGACGCGTGTTGGGCGCGGTCGGTCCGGTTAGGAGGGTCCTATGAACACGAACTCGATCGGACGGATCCTCCAGCGCGTCGGCTCGATGATGAGCGGCCGCCGACGCGGTACGGCCACGACGACCCGCCGGCGCCCGGCGACGACGACCACCGGACGCCGCGGCGGGTTGAGCTCCATCCTCCGCCGCTTCCTGCGCTGACGTGGGCTTCCTCGTCTGGCGACCGCTCCGCCGCTGGGTGATCGCCGGGCTGGCGCTGCCCGTCGTCGTGTGGCTGCTCGACCGCTTCAGCGACGCCTGGTGCGAGCGGCGCGGTGACGGCATCGTCGTGAAGGGCCTCCGCCGTCTCGCCCGGTGGCTCCGCCGCCACGAGCGTGGTCCGCTCGCCGACGACCGCGCCTGAGTCCCGCAGCTGGGGCCCGAGGCTGAGCGGCCACCGCTCAGGTCGGCGCCCCGCGCACCGATCTCAGCGGTGTGCCCACGTCCCGGACCCGCCGCAGGACGGAGCTCGCGACGGACGCGGCCGCGCGGCCCAGCCTGATCGCCGACGCCCGTCGGCAGCAGCGCACCCTCATCGCCGCGGCCGGCGTCCTGTGCCTGGCGGTGGCGGTCGTGGCGACCCTGGTCCTCGGCGCGATCCACCCCCGTCTGCGCGACATCACCGACCTCACCCGGGACCTCCGCCGCTCCCACGAGGCGATGCTGGACCAGGAGACCGGCATCCGGGGGTGGCTGGCCACCGGTGACGACGCGTTCTTGGCGCCGTACCGCGACGGGGTGGTGCAGCGGGCCGAGCTGACGGCCGACGTCGCCCGCAACCGGCTGGTCACCGGTGGCCTCGGCGTCGCCGTCGTCGACGTCCTGATGGCCCAGGAGCGGTGGGTGACCGGGTGGGCCGACGTCGTCACCGACCTCGAGGTCGAGGACATCGGCCGCCCGCAGCTCCGGCGGGTGCTCCTCCAGGGCATGGCCCTGTTCGAGGAGTACCGCGCCGCCAACGACGTGGCGACCGGGATGGTCGTCGCGCGGCGGGATGCAGCCATGCGCGAGGAGCGCGTGGCGATCCAGGTGGGCGTGTCCGTCGTGGCCGCCCTGTCCCTCGCCCTGCTGGTCAGCGCCCGCCACGCCCGCTCGCGGCTGGTGCGCGGGATCGAGCAGCCGGTGACCGACCTGCTCGACACCTTGGCGCGGATGCGGACCGGCGACCTCACCGCCCGGCCGCAGTCGGGGGCGCCGGCCGAGCTCGCGGAGCTGTCGGAGGGGCTGGCGGCGATGGCCGACGCGCTCGAGGCCGACCACGCCGCCCTGGGCAGGGCCCGCGCCGACGCCGAGGAGCAGGCGCTGATGTCAGCCACCGTGGTCGACGTCGCGCGGGACGTCGCGGGCAGCCACTCCCCGGCGGAGGTCTCGCGGCGGGTCGCCGTCGCGGCTGCGGAGATGGTCGAGGCCGCGACGGCGACGGTGTGGCTGCTCGGCGACGAGGACCTGCTCCACCCGGTGCACAGCACCACCGCGGACGTGCTCGCGTCGGTCGCCCTTGGGGAGGGGGCCGTGGGCGGCGCCGCACGGGATGCGCGGACGCAGCTGCGCGCCGGCCGGGACCACCACGTGATGGCCGTCCCCATGGTCGTGGGCGCGTCGGTCGTCGGGGTCCTCGAGGTGCGCGGCGATCGGACGCGCCTCGAGGCTCGCACCGCGCCGCTCGAGCTGCTCGCGATCCAGGCCGGTGCCGCCCTGCGAGCCGCGCGGGTGGCCTCCCGGACGGCGGATGCCGCGGAGCGGGACGGCCTGACCGGCCTGTACAACCGCCGGCGGTTCGACGCGGACCTCGCGGTCGAGGCCTCCCTCAGCGCCCGCGGCGGCCGGGACGTGTCGCTGGTCCTGATCGACCTCGACCACTTCAAGCGGCTGAACGACGAGTGAGGCCACCAGCACGGCGACGCGGTGCTGCGAGCGGTGGCCGAGGTGCTGGTCCGCGAAGCCCGGACGACCGACGACGCGTACCGCTACGGCGGCGAGGAGCTGGCCGTGCTGGCGCGCGACTCCGACCTGGCGGCCGCGACGGTCCTCGCCGACCGGCTCTGCGCCGCGATCGCCGAGGCCGACCTGACCCATCCCGCGGCCGGCGGCGTGACGGCCTCGCTCGGCGTCGCGCAGCTCGCGCCGGGCGGCGACCCCGGCGACGTCGTCGCGGCGGCCGACGCGGCGCTGTACCGGGCCAAGGCCGGCGGGCGGAACCGGGTCGAGGTGGCGTCCGCCCGCCCGGGGCTGACGGCCGTGGGCGATGTCGGCACCTGACGCGACGGTCCGGTTGACGGGTGGGATGTCGCACCCCAGACTCATCGTAGGCGAACACATGTTCGATGCGGTGGATCTCCGGCGTGGGAGTCACCGCACGTCGGAAGGACACCACCTCGATGCCGAGCGCCGCACCCGCCGTCACCCACCTCGCCACCCGGACCTGCTACTCGCTGCGCGACGGGGTGATCCGGCCGCGCGAGCTGGCCGAGGCCGCGGCGCGGGCCGGCATGGAGGCGGTGGGCATCGCCGACCGCGGGGGGTTGTACGGCGCGGTCCGGTTCGCCCAGGCCTGCGGGCAGGCGGGGGTGCGCCCGATCTACGGGGCCGACCTGGCGCTGTTCCCCGAGGCCGACGACCGCGGACGCGTGCGTGAGGGGTGGGGCATCACCCGCGCCTCCCGCAGCGGCATCGGGCGGGTCATGGGACCGGGGTCCGGGCAGGCCTGGCTCGAGGACGACGCCGCCCGCGTCACGCTGATCGCCGCGGACGACCGGGGGTTCGCGACCCTCGCCCGCACGATCACCGACCACCACCTCGAGTCCGAGCGGTCCGACCCCCACCTGCGCTGGGCGCAGGTGGTGCACCGCCTCGGCGGGGCTGACCCCGGCGTCTTCGCGCTGCTCGGCGCCGAGTCCCCCGTCGGTCGCCTGCTGGCCGCCGGGCGGGTCGACGCCGCCCGCGCCGAGACCCGCCGGTGGCTGCACCTGCTCGGGCCCGAGCGGCTGCTGATCGGCGTCACCCACCACCTCGCGCCGGGCGACGACGACGTCGCCCGGCGGACCTTCGCGCTGGCCGACGACCTGGGCGTCCGCGCGGTCGCCCACCAGGCCGCCCGGTACCTGACGCCGGCCGACGCCAGGATCGCCGACGTGATGGACGCGGTCCGCCAGCAGGTCCCCCTCGCCCGCCACCACCGCACCCGCAGGAACGCCGAGGGCCACTTCAAGGACGCCGCGGCCATGGCGCGGGTGTTCGCCGAGCGGCCCGACGCGCTGGTGAACACGATGTGGGTGGCCGAGCGGTGCGGTGTCGACATCGGCCTCGGCCGGCTGCGGGTCCCCGACTTCGTCACCGGACCCGGCCGGGAGGAGGGGTCGGATCCGGCCTGGGCCCTGGCCGAGCTGCGCCGGCGCTGCGAGCACGGGCTCCACGAGCGGTTCGCGCGCGTCGAGGCGACCCACACCCACCTGCTCGACCGCGAGCTCGACATGGTCCGCACCCTGGGCCTGGCCCCGTACTTCCTGACCGTCGCCGAGATCGTCCAGCGGATCCGCGACAAGGGGATCCTGGCGGCCTGCCGCGGGTCGGCGGCCGGGTCGATCGTCACCTACGCGCTGCGGATCTCCGACGTCGACCCGGTCGCCCACGACCTCGCGTTCGAGCGGTTCATGAACCCCTACCGCGATGAGCTGCCCGACATCGACATCGACGTCGAGTCCGCCCGCCGCGAGGACATCTACCGCGACCTCCTGGGGACCTACGGCGAGGACCGGGTCGCCTGCGTCGCGATGGTCGAGACGTTCAAGGCCCGCATGGCGATCCGCGAGGTCGGCAAGGCGATGGGGATGCCGGCCGCCGAGGTCGACTACATCGCCAAGTCCTTCCCGCACGTCGGTGCCGGCGACGTCCGTCCCGCCCTCGCCCACCTGCCCGAGCTCGAGGGGCTGAACCTGGAGGCGGCCCACCGTCGCGACGGGTCGCGCAGTCAGTACAGCCTGCTGTTGGACGTCGTCGAGCGCCTGGACGGCTTCCCCCGCCACATCGCCCTGCACCCCTGCGGGATCCTGCTGGCCGACCGGACCCTCCGCGACATCGCCCCGATGGAGCGCTCCGCGGCCGGGTTCGCCATGGCCCAGTACGACAAGGACGACGTCGAGGCCCTCGGGCTGTGCAAGCTCGACGTGCTCGGCGTGCGGATGCTCAGCTCGATGGCCCACTGCACCGAGCAGGTGCGTCGCACCCGCGGGGTCGATGTCGACTTCGACGCGGTCGGCTGGGCCGACCCCGACACCTACGAGCTGATCCAGTCCACCCGCACCCTCGGGATGTTCCAGATCGAGTCGCCCGGCCAGCGCGAGCTGATCGGCAAGTTCCAGCCCGAGCACCTCGACGACCTGGTCGTCGACATCTCGCTGTTCCGCCCCGGCCCGGTGAAGGGCGACATGATCAAGCCGTTCCTGCGCCGCCGCCATCGCCAGGAGGCGACGGGCGTCCCCCACCCGATCCTCGAGCGCGCACTGGGCGAGACCTACGGCGTGATCGTCTACCACGAGCAGGTCATGCGAGCGGTGGCGGCGGTCACCGGCTGCGACCTGGCCGAGGCCGACCTGGTCCGCCGCCGCCTCGGCGACCCCACCCAGGTCGGCGAGCTCGAGCGATGGATCACGTCCGGCGCCGCCGAGCGCGGGCTGCCGGTGGAGGTGGCCGACTGGCTGTGGCATGCCCTCAGCCAGTTCGCCTCCTTCGGGTTCTGCAAGGCCCACGCGGCGGCGTTCAGCGTGCCGACGTACCGCTCGGCGTGGCTGAAGGCCCACTACCTGCCCGAGTTCATGGCCGGCGTGCTGACCCACGACCCCGGCATGTACCCGCGACGGCTGATCCTCGAGGACGCCCGCCAGTTCGGCGTCGCGATCCTGCCGTTGGACGTCAACGCCTCCGCGCGCGACTACACCGTCGAGGTGGTCCCCGCCGACGAGGCGTACGCCCTCCTCGGGATCGCTGATCCCAGCGCCCTCCTCGGGGTGGGGGATCCCGCGGCGCGCCTGCCGTCGGGCTGGCGGCGGGCAGCAGACGGCACGCCGCTCCCGCCGGCGGGCTTCGACAAGGGCACGGCCGACGTCCCGGGGTGGCGCTACGCGATCCGCCTGGGCCTCCAGGACGTCGAGCGCATCGACGACGACATGATCGACTCGCTGCTGCTCGGCCGGCCCTTCACCTCCGTCGCCGACCTGCGCCTGCGCGCACGGTTGTCACAGCCGGTCGCCGAGTCCCTCACCCACGCCGGCGCCCTCGACGGCATCGGCGGGGTCGGGGTCGGGGTGGGGGCGGTGGGGGAGGGGAGGGGCCGGACCCGCCGGGACCTCCTGCTCGAGGTGGCCGAGCGGTGGTCCGGGTTGACCCGCCACAAGGTCCGCGGGCCCGACCAGCCCGAGCAGCTGGGCCTGCTCGAGCCCGAGGAGGCCGCCGGCCTGCCCGAGTACCGGCCCGCCGAGCGGGTCCGGGCCGAGCTCGAGGTCGTCGGCCTGGACGCGAGCCGGCACGTGATCTCCTTCTACGACTCCCTGCTGGACCGCCTGGGGGTGACACGCGCCGCCGACCTGCTCGACTGCCGCGAGGGCCAGCTGGTCCGCATCGGCGGGGTGAAGGTCGCCACCCAGACCCCGCCGGTGAAGTCCGGGCAGCGGGTGATCTTCCTGTCCCTCGACGACGCGACCGGGGTCGGTGACGCGACGTTCTTCGAGTCCGTCCACGACGCCTGCGCCTGGACGGTGTTCCACACCTGGCTGCTGGTCGCCGAGGGCCGGGTGCACCGCAGCGGCCGGCGGGGCGTGTCGATCACCGCCTCCCGCGCCTGGGACCTGCGGCGGCTGATGACGGCCTGGCGGGAGGGGTGGCTCGACGAGGCGCTGGGGGAGGGGGGCCGCCCCACCGACCAGGCGGCCCGCGACTTCTCCGACGGCGCACCGTCGGAGGGGATCCGGGGTGCCGCAGGCCGCTCCGGGCTGACCTTCGCCCACCGGCCGGGCGAGCACCCGCAGATGCGCCGCACGATCCCCTTCGGCGGTGCCGGCCCGGCCGAGCCGGTCGGGCGGCCGACCCGGTTCACCCCGAACGGCACGACGTGGGCGGACCCCGCGGGACGCAACGGCGGGCTCGACCCCCAGGACAGCACGCGGCTGTCGCCGAACGACCCCCGTCACCCCGATCACCGCCACGTCCGCCGCTGCACCCTCCCGGGCTGCCCAAGCCACGACCCCGCCGGAGGTGACGCCCACGGGCCGGGACGCAAGCTGTGGCACTCCTCGCCCGGTTCGGCGGGTCGGTAGCGTGCGCGCGCACCCCGCGCACCCTGGTCGCGCCGCGACGTCCACGCGCCACCACCCCTCCCGACGCGGCCGGCGGCGTTGGCCGCGAACCCCGCCTGCTCGGCCCCGGGACCGGTGAGCGCCTCAGCCCGCGGGCGTGGCGTCCTCGACCCGCTCGGCGGTCAGCCAGACGCGGAACGTCGCGCCGCCGCCGGGGGTGTCGTCGATCTCGACGCGGCCGCCGTGCGCCTCGGCGAGGGCCCGCACGACGAACAGCCCGAGGCCGAGCCCGCCGCGGTCGTAGGGGTCGGGCCCGCGCGTGAACTTCTCGAACAGCGCCTGCTTGTCCTCCGGCGCCAGACCGGGGCCGTGATCGGCGACCGTCACGACCAGCCCGGTCGCCGTCTCCCCCAACCGCACGTCGATCGGTGTGCCCGCCGGGGTGTACTTCGCGGCGTTCGACAGCAGGTTGTCGATGATCCGCAGGATCGCGTCCATGTCGACCTGGCGGAGGATCCCCGCCGGCGCGGTGACGGTGATCGGGTGGTCGGGCAGGGCGCGCTGCAGGCCCACGGCGGCCTTGTCGATCTCGGCGCCCACGTCGGCCGGCGCCAGCGTGATGTCGAGCGCCCCGCGCATCGTCCGGGAGCTCTCGAGCAGGTTCTCGATCAGCCGGTCCAGCCGCCAGCCCTGGCTGCGGGCGATCTCGGCGTACTCGGCGACCTTGGCGGGCTCCATCTCCTCGCCCCGCTGGGCCATCAGCGTCATCAGCCCGATCATCGACGTGAGGGGCGTCCGCAGCTCGTGGGTGACGAGGGTCAGGAACTCGTTCTTCGCGCGGTCCTGCTCGAGCAGCGACGCGACCCGCCCCAGCTGCTGCTCGTAGGCCCGGGCGTTGCTGATCGCCGCCGCAGCGGCGTCGGCGAACACGCTGACCCCGCGGAGGTCGAACTCGGTGAACGGCTCGCGGTCGCCGCCCGCGGTGACGCTGATCACGCCGACGAGCTGGCCGCGCACCTCCATCGGGACCACCAGGGCCCCGCCGCGGTGGTGGCGGGCGCGAGGCTGGTCGTCGTCGGCACCGATCAGCAGGGCATCGCGGCGGGCGACCGCCCCGCCGGCGAGCCCGTCCCCGATCGCCTGGCGCCGTCCCACCGACACCCCCGGGTCACCGGCGATCGCGGCCACGGCCAGGACCTCCGGATCCTCGGCGTCGACCAGCATGATCGAGACCCCTCCCGCGCGGAGGAGGGTGTGGGTCGAGTCGGCGATCTGGTCGAGGACCGCGTCGAGGTCGAGCGCCGAGTTCATCGCCCGGGTGGCGCGCAGCAGCAGGTTCAGCTCGTCGACGCGGTTGACGAGGGAGGCGGTCAGCACCCGCTCCTCGACCAGCAGCGCGGTGAGCCGCCGGAGGGTCACCTCCCGCTCCGCCACGTACCCGAGCACCACGACGAGCATGGCCAGCAGCCCCAGCCGCACGTTGCGGATCTCGAGGACGTCGGTGATCTGGCTCTCGACGCCGTCGAGGCCCGACACCACCATCACCGCCGGCAGGACGAGCGCGACGAAGAGCGACAGCGCCCAGAGCTGGGCGCGTCGGCGGTCCACCTCCTCGAGGTGGGGCAGGCGCAGGTCCTTGAGGCCCGCTGTGCGCGCGAGCCTCTGCGCATCGGTGGTCGTCATGTGGGGGCGGCGGCACCCTGTGGTGAGCAGTTGCGCCAGAGGTGTCGACCCGCGGCGGTGGGATCTGAAGCGCAACTTCTGGGTGGACCGACGAAGATGGCGTGGACGTGACCGGAAGTGAACTGCCCGATCGGGCCGGGGACCCAGGCAGCGCCTGGGCCCCCCGCCGCGTCCCGACCCCCACCGAACCGATCCTCCACGTCGACATGGACGCGTTCTACGCCTCCGTCGAGGTGCGGGAGCGGCCGGAGCTCGCCGGCCTCCCCGTCCTGGTCGGCGGCACCGGCGGCCGGGGTGTCGTCGCGGCCGCCAGCTACGAGGCACGGGCGCGCGGGATCAGTTCGGCGATGCCGATGGCGCGGGCGCTGCGGCTGTGCCCGGATGCGGTGGTGCTGAGCCCCCGCTTCGAGCTGTACGGGGAGGTGTCGGCCCAGATCCGCGCGATCTTCGACTCGGTGACCCCGCTGGTGGAGCCCCTGTCCCTCGACGAGGCCTTCCTCGACGTGCGCGGCAGCGTCCGGCTGTTCGGACCGCCCGAGCGGATCGCGGCCGACATCCGCGCGCGGATCCGCGACGAGCTGGGGCTGCCCGCGAGCGTCGGGATCGCCCCGAACAAGTTCCTCGCGAAGCTGTGCAGCCAGAAGGCCAAGCCCGACGGCGTGGTCCACCTGCGGGCCGCCGACGTCGACGCCTACCTGGCCCCCCTCGGCGTCCGCGACCTGTGGGGGGTGGGGGAGAAGACCGCCGAGCGCCTGGCCCGCTTCGGGGTCAGGACCGTCGGGGACCTCCGCCAGCTGCCGGCCGACACGCTCCGCCGCCTGGTCGGCGAGGCGATGGCCACCCAGCTGACCGCGCTGGGGAGGGGGGAGGACGGCCGGACGGTCGTGCCGCATCAGGCGGCCAAGGGGATGAGCGCGGAGGAGACCTTCGACGCCGACGTCGACGACCCCCAGGTCCTCCGCCGGGAGCTGCTCAGGCTGAGCGAGCGGGTCGCGCGCCGCCTCCGCCGCAGCCACGCGTCGGGCCGCACGATCACCCTCAAGCTGCGGTACGCGAACTTCCAGACCGTGACGCGGTCGGTGACCCTCGACTACCCGATCGACGACGCCACCCAGCTGTACCGCCACGCCGGGGAGCTGCTCGACGGGCTCCGGCTGCAGCGCGTCCGGGTGCGTCTGATCGGCGTCGGCGTGTCGAAGCTGGGGCCCGGGGACGCCGCCCGCCAGCTCAGCCTGACCGACGACGACCGCTGGCAGCAGATCGAGCGGGCGGCCGACGCCGCCCGCGACCGGTTCGGCGAGCTCGCGGTGACCCGCGGGACCTTGCTCGCCGACGACGAGGTGCCGCGCGGCGGGTCGGACGACCACGACCACTAGGTGCCGCGCGGGCGGCGAGGGACGGCCGAGGTTCAGCGCTGAGGTTCGGCGCCGAGGTTCGGCGCCGAGGTTCGGCGCGATCGGGGCCTACCTCGCCTCACGGCGAAGAAGCCCCCGATCGTGCGTCCTCCGCGGCACTGGCTGCGGACCGGCCGTCCCGCCGGCCGGCCACCGCCGTCCGCGACGACCACTACGCTGTCGGCCATGAGCGACCGGGTCTCCTTCACCATCGGCGACGACGCGGTGGGGGAGGTGGTGCTCACCCGCCCGGACAAGCTGAACGCGATGGACCAGGCGCTGTTCGACGGCCTGCACGATGCCGCTGCCGCGGCACGCGACGCGATCGCGGACGGCACCGTCCGCGCCGTCCTGCTGCGGGCCGAGGGCCGCGCGTTCTCCGCCGGCCTCGACGTCAGCCTGTTCGGGCAGCAGGCGTCCGGGGAGATGCCCGCCGACGAGTGGATCGCCGCGCTGCAGCAGGCGTTCACCGGGCTCGAGGACCTCGAGGTGCCGGTCGTGGCGGCAGTGCAGGGCGTGGCCTACGGCGGCGGGTGCCAGCTGGCCCTCGCCGCGCACCTGCGGGTCGCCGCCGCCGACGCCGAGCTGGCGCTGCTCGAGGTGAACTGGGCGCTGATCCCCGACCTCGGCGGCCTGACCCGCCTGCCGCGCCTGATCGGGATCAGCCGCGCGGCGGACATGGCGATGACCGGCCGCAAGGTCGACGCCCGCACCGCCCTCGACTGGGGGCTGGTCGACCGCGTGGTCGACGAGGGCGGCGACGTGCGCGCCGTGGCCCACGCCCTGGCCGCCCAGCTCGCGGCCGGACCGACCGTCGCCATTGGTGCCGTCCCCGCCCTCCTGCGCCGCTCCGCCACCACCGAGCGCGACGCGATGCTGGCGGCCGAGCGGGCCCACCAGCAGCACTGCCTCAGCTCCCCCGACTTCGTCGAGGCGGCCACCGCCGCCATGCAGGGCAGGTCCCCGCGGTTCACCGGTCGGCGCGGCGGATGAGGGGGCATGAACGGTGCTGCGGAGGGGCATGATCTGGGCCACAATCGTCGGGAGGTCGATCACGCCGCAGCCCCGCGCCTGACGTAGGATCGATCCACGACCCCCGACTTGCGGAGGCCCAATGCCACTGTCCGACCGCGAACGGCAGATCCTCTCCGAGATCGAGTCGCAGCTCGCCGACGAGGATCCCAAGTTCGTGCGCACGGTGGCGACCCTGCCGGCCGCCCCGCGTCGGGCCCGGCTGCGGTACGGCATCGCCGGCTTCGTCATCGGCGTGGTGATGCTGCTCGGCATCGTCGCCCACATCGCGTGGGGCTTCGCCGGGTTCGTCCTGATGCTCATCAGCGCCGTCACGGTGCTGACCCAGCTGAAGCACATGGGTGAGGACCACGCGGGCGACCTCGGCGGGCAGGTGCGCGGGGGGATCAGCCGCTACATGGAGGGCCGTCGCAGCAGCGACGACGGCGCCTGACCCGAGCGGGAACCGAGCGGGACCATCCGCCCTCAGCGCCCGATCGCCAGGCGCAGGCGGGCGTAGGCGCGTCGCCACGCCGGCTGGGCGTCCACCAACCGGGTGGTGAGCGCGCGAGCGGCCGACTCGGCCTCCACGGCCTCCTCCACCGCGACCGCCGGCGCGTAGACCGCCCGCGTGGCGGGTCGCGCCAACGCCATGCCGGCGCGGTCGCCACCGGCGATGCGGGAGAGGTACTCCACGTCGGTCTCAGCCGGGTGGCGGCCGCGGCCGACGGCGGCGCCGGCCACCTCCACCCGCCTGCGGGCCGTCGCGATGCGCTCCGCCGGCGGTGCGCCCAGGTCCACGCGGCCGGCGCGGCGGCCCACCACCAGCCCGGCGACCCCGAGCGCCGCGAGCATGGCGACGGCCCACGGCCACACCCGCGCGGCGGTGCCGCCCGCGCCCGCCCGCACGTCGTCGGCGTCGCCGCCCGCGGTCTCCTGCCCCTCGAAGTCCGGACGCCCCTGGTCCATGAGGTCGCTCAGCTCGCCCGGGCCGACCGCGTCGACACCCGATGCCGGCACCTCCCCCGCCTGCTGCGCCGCGGTCTGGGCCGGCACGACGGCGGAGGTGCTGGTCACCAGCACGTTGCCGTCGGTCCGCGGGGTCGGCTCGAACGGGATCCAGCCGAGGTCGCCGAAGTGCACCTCGACCCAGGCGTGGGAGTTCGCGTTCGTGACCTCCCAGCTGCCGTCGGGCTGCTGGGTCCCGGGGGTGTACCCGACCGCCAGCCGTGACGGGATCCCGAGGGTGCGGAGCATGACGGCCATCGTCCCGGCGAACTGCTCGCAGTAGCCCTCGCGGGCGTCGATGAACCGCAGCATCGCGGTCGCGCCGAGCCCCGGGTCGGGCTGGGTCGAGTAGCTCCAGGTCCGCAGCTCGTCCTGGATGGCCAGGGCGGCGTCGAACATGGTCGTCGCGCCGGCGGCGTTGACGATCTGGCGGGCCAGCGCCACGACCTCGTCCGGCACGTTCGAGGGCAGCTGGGTGTACGCCGACCCCGCCGGCGGCGTCGGCTGGGCGCGCAGCGCATCGGGGGACGGCTGGGGGATGGCCGCGCCCACCGCGTAGGCGTCGCCGTCGACCAGCGGGGCGTCCCCGGGGACGGTCAGGGTCGAGGAGGTGCGGTCGTAGCGGAGGACGGCCGCCTTCGGACCGGACACCTCGACGGGCTGGAAGGGGGCGGGCGCCAGCACGGCGCCGGACTCGATGTCGGCGTCGATGGTGATGCCCACGTCCACCCGCTCGGTGGGGACCGGCGGCGGGCTGTCCACGATGCCGGACACGCGCTGGCCGCTGATCGTCCCAGCCGTCCACTGCTCGTCCTCGTCGTAGGCGTCGAGCGCGGTGGTCCGCAGGTACACCGGCCGCTCCGACGTCACCTGCAGCACCGGACCGGTGTCGCTCGCCACCAGCCGCTGGCGGATGTCGACGATCGGGTTGGTCGTGATGGTCGTCCCGGAGCCGCCCCGCGCGGTGTACAGCGGCTCGGCCCTGAAGCCCGGCAGCACCGAGGCGAGGGCCAGGCCGAGCACGATCGCGGACGCGGTGAGCACGACGCCGCTGAGCGGCAGCCCCCGTCCGCCGCCGGTGCGCCCGGAGGGGCGGACCGCGACGCCGAACCGGGCGGTCGCCCGGGCCGTGCCGAGCAGGAGCACGAGCGCGGCCGCGGCCAGGAGCGTCGCGGCCGGCAGGGCGATGGAGCTGCCCTGCGGGGCGATCGCGAGGGGCACCGCCCACAGCACGACCGCACCGGTGACCGCCTTCACCGGGGAGGCGAGCACGAAGAGCATCCCGTCGGCGAGGTACGCGACCAGCCAGCTGCCCCCGACGGCGAGCAGCAGCAGGCCCGCCTCGGGGAACGTGGGTGAGGGGCGGATCTCGACCAGCTCGAGGCCGTGCAGGAACAGGTCGCGCAGCGCCGGCAGCGTGTCGGGGGTCGGCAGGAGCCCCCACAGCGCCGTCGACGGGAGGAACGCGATCGTGATGAACACCGCCAGGCTGACGAGCGTCATCACCAGGTGCGTGATGGGGCCGGCGCCGAGCCGGCGGGCGCCCCAGCCGATCCCCACGCTCAGCAGCACGCCACCCACGACCGGACGGACCCAGTCGGTGCCGATGAAGATGGCGCGGAGCGGCACGACGGCGGCGATCAGCAGCACGGCCAGCGCGACGGTCATCACGTCGTCGCTGACGCCCGCCGATCGCGACGACGGGGGAGGGGCCGGGCGCGGCGGCGGTCGATCCGGGGCCCTCGAGGTCCCTCGCGGCCGCTCGACGGTGGTGCTCACGCCCCCACCCCGTCCACCAGACCCGGGTGCCGACCCGGTTGGGTCACGTCGGCCCACACGTCGGCGAGCGGACGGGCGGTGGTGGTCGCCGCCGCGCGCCATCCCGCGGCCCGCAGCAGCGCGGCGGTCCGCTCGGCCCGCGCGTCCCCGGGCAGCCCCAGGACCACGGCGATGCGGTGCCCGAACCCGCGGACCCCGAGGAGGGCGCGGACGTCGGGGTGGCTGCCCAGGTCGCCGGTGCCGACGGGCACGCCCAGCACCGCCACGAACAGGCCCTCGCCCCCGCGGGTCGCCGCCAGCGCGGGACCGAGCCCCCCGGAGTCGGACGGGTCGAGGACCGCCAGGGCGTCCATCGCGGACTCGACCGGTTCGGGCCGTCCGCCCCGTCCCGCCGCGCGGTCGGTGACCAGGCGGAGGGCGTAGCCGGCGGCGTCGAGGTGGTGCAGCAGGGACGCCGCGACGCTGACCGCCTTCTCCAAGGTGCCGTCCGCGCCCAGGGTGTGCGCCATCCGGCGGGCGTCGAGGAACACCGTCCCGTGGGCCTGCCAGGGCTGCTCCATCTGGCGGACCATCAGCACCTGCCGGTGCGCCGTCGACGGCCAGTGCACCCGTCTGAGGTCGTCCCCGCTGACGTACTCGCGCATCGTGTAGAAGTCGTCGCCGGTCGCGAAGACCCGGCGCGTGTCCGAGCTGCCCGAGCCCATGTGGGCGCCGCGGACGGTGATCGGCGGCAGCGGCTCGATGCGGGGGTAGACGACGACCTCGTCGACCGATGAGTAGCGCCGCACCCGCTCGGCCGCCCCGAAGGGGTCGCGGACGCGCAGCTCGAGCGGTCCGATCCGGTAGCGACCCCGCACCCCCGCCACCGCGGTGTACGGCGCGGTCGCGAGCTGTCCGGGGCGGAGGCCGTCGATGACGAACCGCGCTTGCCCGGCGACGGGGTGGCCGACCGCGTCGACGCCCTCGGGCAGCGGGTCGGTGACCAGCAGGGTGGGGGAGGGGATCCGCCCGTCGTTGCGGAGCTGCACCAGGACCGGGACCTCGGCCCCGGCGACCACCCGCCGCACCTCGACCTGCCGCCGGGCGGCGACCGAGCCGGTGGTCACCCGGACGAACGCCACGCCGAGCGCCACGACCGCGAGCACCGCGACCGCCACCGCGTACAGCTCGGCGACGCCGAGGGTCCGGCCGACCAGCCACGCGAGCAGGGCACCCGAGAGGAGGGTGATGCCGCGGCTCGTCAGCACGGCGGCTACCGGCTCGGGATCGGCACGCGGCCGAGCACGTCGTCGATGACGACCTCGGGCGTCGTCGCGGCCATCAGGGCGTCCGGCGTCATGATCAGCCGGTGGGCGAGGACCGGGCGGGCGAGGGCCTTCACGTCGTCGGGGACCACGTAGTCCCGGCCGGCGACGGCGGCGGCCGCCCGGGCGGCGCGCAGCAGCGCCAGGCCGGCACGGGGCGAGCAGCCGAGCTCGACGGCGGGGTGCTCGCGCGTGGCGCGGACGATCTCGACGACGTACCGCTTCAGCGGCTCGGCCGCGTGGAGGTGCCGGATGGTGTCGATCAGGTCGGCGACGTCGGCCGCGGACGCGACCGGCGCCAGGGCGGCCGCGGCGTCACCGGCGCCGTGGGTGGTCAGGACCTGCACCTCCGCCTCGGCGCTGGGGTAGCCGATCGTGACCTTCATCATGAAGCGGTCGCGCTGGGCCTCGGGCAGCGGGTAGGTGCCCTCCAGCTCGATGGGGTTCTGTGTGGCCATCACCAGGAACGGGGCGGCGAGGGTGTGGGTGGTCCCGTCGACGGTGACGGTCCGCTCCTCCATGGCCTCGAGCAGCGCCGACTGGGTCTTCGGACCCGCCCGGTTGATCTCGTCGCCGAGCACGATGTTCGCGAACACCGCGCCGGGCTTGAACTCCCAGTCGTGGGTCTCGGCGTTGTAGACCGTCGTGCCGGTGATGTCGCTCGGCAGCAGGTCGGGGGTGAACTGGACCCTGCGCACGGTGCAGGCGATCGACCGCGCGATCGCCTTCGCGAGCAGCGTCTTCCCCACCCCCGGGACGTCCTCGACCAGGACGTGGCCCTCGGCCAGCATGGCGATCAGCGCGAGGCGCACGACCTCCTGCTTGCCCTGGACGACACGTTCGACGTTCTCCTCGATCCGCCTGTACGTTCCCGCCACCGCGCCCACTGCCGGTGCGACCTGCCCGTTGGCCACTACGTCGTCGTCTCCTGGTCGTGCTCTCCGGCAACCCGTGCTCTCCGGCAACACTGCCACGGTTGGGCTGCTGCGGCGATGGGAGGCCGCGACGAGGAAACCAACGACAACGGTCGTACCTTCGCCTATGATCGCGCCCCTCCACACCACACGGAAGGAACCCTGATGCGCGCACCCCTGAAGACGCTGCGCATGCTGGCGCTCATCGCCGTCCTGGCGCTGATCGCAGCCGCATGCTCCGGCTCTGATGACACCGGCGGCGACGACGACACCGACACGGCCGGCACCGAGGCCGCCGACGACGCCGCGGACGCGGATGCCGACGAGGACGCCGAGCCGACCGACGACGCCGACGAGGCGACCGACGACGACGCGGCCGACGACGGCGGGGACGCGGCGGGCGGCGACGTCCTCGTGTTCGGCACCACCGAGATCCCCTCGACGATCGACCCGGCCGACGTCTACGAGAAGCTGGCGAGCGACATCCTGTTCAACACCACCAACCGCCTGGTGGAGTTCCAGCCCGGCTCCGACGAGATCGGTCCCGGCCTGGCCACGGAGTGGGACATCTCCGACGACGGCCTGACCTACACGTTCACGCTGCGCGAGGGCGTGACGTTCCAGGACGGCAGCGAGTTCACCGCCGAGGACGTCGTGTGGTCGATCAACCGGGCCCTCGACATCAACCACCCGGACGGGGCGTCGTTCCTGCTGGGCGGCATCGACACGATCGAGGCGACCGGCGACTACGAGGTCACCATCACCCTGACCGAGGCCAACTCGACGTTCCTGTCCCGCCTGAACTACACGGTCGGCACGATCCTCCCGTCCGACGGTGACGTCTACACCGCGCCGGACGCGCCGGTCGAGGCGTCCGACGACGACGAGGGCAACGAGAACCAGCGCCAGGCCGCCGAGGAGTTCATCGTCACCGACGCGATCGTCGGCACCGGGCCGTACGAGATGACCGACTACCAGCCGGGCGTCTCCATGACCCTCGAGTCCTACGACGGGTACTGGGGCGACGCGCCCGCGATCGACACCGTCCGCATCCAGTTCTTCGAGTCGACCGAGCAGATGCGCAACGCGCTGGCCGCCGGCGAGATCGACCTGGCCTTCAACGACCTGTCGCCCGCCGAGGTCGCCGGCCTTGAGGGCGAGGAGGGCGTCGAGATCCAGAGCGTCGAGGGCGGTCGCACGTCCTACATCGTCATCGACGTCACCCAGCCGCCGTTCGACGACCCGGCCGTCCGCCAGGCGATCGCCGCGACGATCGACCGCCAGCGGATCGTGGACGAGGTCTTCGAGGGCCAGGCCCAGCCGCTGTACTCGATGATCCCGGGCACCTTCGAGGTCGCCGCGGACTACATCAGCGACATCGAGGTCGACGAGGGCTCCCTGCCCGAGACGCCGATCGAGTTCGAGCTCTGGTACCCCGCCGACCGCTACACCAACCAGGCGCAGGTCGCCGAGACGATCCAGCGGTCGCTGAACGAGTCCGGCCTGTTCAACATCACCACGAACACCGCCGAGTGGGCGACTGAGTACTCGAACCAGCTGAACACCGGTGCCTACGGCGCCTACCTGCTGGGCTGGTACCCCGACTACCTCGACCCGGACGACTACATCGAGCCGTTCTACGACTCCGAGGACACCTTCATCGGGTTCTACGCGTCCGAGGAGATGGACCAGCTGATCACCGACGAGCAGCAGGCCGAGCCGGGCTCGGAGGAGCGGGCCGCGATCTTCGACGAGATCCAGCAGCTCGCGGCGGAGGACATGCCGTTCATCCCGCTGTACTCCGAGGGCCAGGAGGCCTACTACAACCCGCGCGTCACCGGTGTGGAGGAGACCCTCACCGCGGCGCAGCAGACCTGGTTCTACGTCCTCGGCCTGGACGGCTAGCCACCACCTGCAGTCGGGGGGGGCCCCCCCCGGCGCC